>JBCAZO010000561.1:0-2010 GCA_038532975.1 Pseudomonadota bacterium | reverse complement strand
CGAAAGCTATGGCTACCGCTTTCCCAGCGATATTGCGGCGCTGGTGCGCAAGCCCATGACACAGATTTTCCCGCATTTGCGAGACGTCAAGATCGACTACGCCTGGGGCGGTACATTGGCCATCACGATGAAGCGCATGCCCTATCTGGCGCGCTTGGCCCCCAATATCCTGTCGGCCTCGGGCTATTCCGGGCATGGTGTAGGCACCGCCACCTTCTCGGGCAAGCTCATGGCCGATGTTATCGCAGGCGAGTCGCAAGGTTTCGACACAATGGCACGTGTCCCTGCCCCGGCCTTCCCCGGCGGCACAGCGCTGCGCTCACCGCTGCTTGTGCTGGCCATGACCTGGTACGCCACGCGGGACCGTCTTGGTCTCTGACGCTCTTTCGAACGCAACACGCCGCCTGTCCTGAAATTTACAAAAATTTCGCTTTGGGCGGTAGCGTGAGTACGTTATATTTTCGGAAATTCTAAAAACTAACTTGAGGTTTTCCGAATATGCAACTCCCCCCAAATGTATATGACGCCGAGCCAATCCCTGAGTGCGCCCGGGCAGAGATTGATAAGCTTCTGAAATCCGGCGATCTTTTTCGCTATACCGCCGCGCAGGACGCGCCGGTCGCTTTGCTGGAACGGGAATTTGCCGAGCTGATGGGCAGCACCTATGCGCTGGCGGTGTCTTCCTGCTCCGCAGCGCTGTTTCTATCGCTTAAAGCTTTGGGCCTGCGCCCCGGCGCGCGGGTTCTGATCCCGGCCTTTACCTTTGCCGCCGTTCCCTCCTCGGTTGTACATGCAGAATGCGTGCCGGTCCTGTGTGAGGTAAAAGACAATTATCGCATCGATCTCAAAGACTTTGAAGTCAAACTTGATGCGGATATAGACGCAGTGATCATCAGCCATATGCGTGGTCACACCTCGGACATGAACGCGATCATGGCGCTTTGTGATGCTCAGGGTATCCCCGTTATAGAGGACGCCGCTCATAGCCTTGGCACGCTGTGGGCCGGGCGCAATATCGGCACGATCGGGCGCGTGGGCTGTTTCAGCTTTCAGTCTTACAAACTGGTCAATGCCGGTGAAGGCGGGATCATGATCACCGATGACGCCGATCTGGTGGCGCAGGCGGTGATCATGTCAGGCGCGTACGAACACAATTGGGCCAAGCACATGGATGGCTCTGACCCTGCGCTAGAGGCCGCCTTTGCCAAATGGCAGAACCGCCTGCCGCTTTACAATCTGCGCATGGGCAACCTGTCGGCGGCGATCATCCGCCCGCAGCTGGCGGAAATCCCGCGCCGGGTGCGCGATGGGCTCGCCAATCATGACTATGTCGCGGCCCGGCTCAATACTTCGCCCTGGCTGCATGTGCCCGACAAGTTAAGACAAGAAGACCGCGCACCGGATTCTATTCAGTTCAACCTCGTTGATCTTACCGATGCCGAAACCGATGCTTTTGCCAATGCCGCCGCGGACCGTGGTGTAAAGGTGCAGGTGTTTGGCCAAAGCACTGACAACGCCCGCGCCTTCTGGAACTGGAAGTTCCTGCCCAGCCCCACGCCCGACCTGCCACAGACGCGAAAGATGCTGATGCGGGCCTGCGACGTGCGCCTGCCTGCACGGCTCAACCGCGAAGAGCTTGATATCATTGCCGAAGCGCTGGTGATGGCGGCACAAGATGTGATGGGCACGCCCCGCGCCTACGGGACTTGACTTCGGACATCAGACACGCGCCCATAGGCATATGGAGCGCGACTTTTCAAAGGGTGCCGCGTGGATACGCGGAGAGGTCATTCCCATCGACGAAGCCACGATTGGCGTTACCGACTGGGGGCTGACCCATGCCGATTGCGTCTACGACGTCGTGCCGGCCTGGCGCGGAGCTTTCTTTCGGCTGGGCGACTACTTGACACGGTTCGAGGCATCAATGGACGCCGCGCGGATGGATGTCGGCATTGACCGTGTGGGCATCGAGGATGCCTTGCGCGCCATGGTCGCGGCCTCTGGCTTGCG
>JBCAZO010000560.1:0-2010 GCA_038532975.1 Pseudomonadota bacterium | reverse complement strand
CGGAAAAATCCCGATCCCGCCTTCCAGGACGCTCATGTTTACGTCCATTTCAAAGCAGTTTATATCCTCGCCCTGAAGCAGAGCTTTGGCAAATGCGATGATCGTCGGATCGGTGGTGCTGAGCAGGTGTTTCATGTTCTGGGGATGTAAGGGCTGCTCGCTGTGATGTCGAGCCGGGCGATGGGAGTAACATGGGATTGGATCATACTACCACCAAGCCGCATGAAGCGCTGGCTGAGCATCTTTCGGGAAAACTGGGTGATGTGAACGTTCTTATCCGTGAACGTATGGCATCGCGTCATGCGCCGCGTATCCCCGAGGTGACAGCGCACCTGGTGGAAGCAGGCGGCAAGCGGCTTCGGCCGATGCTCACGCTGGCGACGGCGGATTTATGTGGGTATGGCGGTGCGTTTGATGTGCATCTGGCGGCCACAGTCGAGTTCATTCACACCGCGACCTTGCTGCATGACGATGTGGTCGATGAAAGCGCGCAAAGGCGGGGGCGGCCAACAGCGAACCTGCTTTGGGACAACAAGTCCAGCGTTTTGGTGGGGGACTATCTTTTTGCCCGATCCTTTCAGTTGATGGTCGAGACGGGGTCGCTTCGGGTTTTGGACATTCTGTCCAATGCAGCGGCGACAATTGCCGAGGGTGAAGTGCTTCAATTGAGTGCGGCGCGGGATTTGCGCACTGATGAAGCGATTTATTTGCAAGTTGTGCGCGGCAAGACGGCGGCGCTCTTTTCAGCGGCGACCGAAGTGGGCGGTGTGATTGCCGAGGCCGACGAGGTACATATTAAGGCGCTCTTTGAATATGGCGATGCGCTGGGTATTGCGTTTCAAATCGTCGATGACCTTTTGGATTATCAGGGAGACACCAAAGCCACAGGCAAGAATGTGGGCGATGATTTTCGCGAGCGGAAACTGACTTTGCCGGTGATCAAAGCAGTTGCAGCGGCGTCCGAGGCGGAGCGTGCATTCTGGGATCGGACGATTGAGAAGGGCGATCAGCGAGACGGTGATCTGGAAGAGGCGCTGCGTTTGTTGCATCATCACGGAACCTTGGAGGCGACGCGTCAAGATGCGCTGGAATGGGCCGGCAAGGCGCGTGATGCGATCCTGATGCTGCCCCAACACCCTGTGCGTGATATGCTAAGCGATTTGGCGGACTACGTGGTCGCGCGGGTCAACTGAGCCGGGTCGCGCGGATCCACCAATCTGAATAGTTTGACTGCAGTTGCACAGCGGCGTCTTTGGCCGTCGTGGCATCTGGGTAAAGTCCGAAACATGTGGCCCCTGAGCCGGACATGCGCGCGAGCAGGCAACCTTGGGTCGCATTCAGCGCGTTCAGAGTGTGGGTCACTGCGGGTTCAACAGCAATGGCCGGGGTCTGAAGGTCGTTGCGCATCTGTCCAAGCCAATTGGCAAATGCGGGGGCATCAAGATCAATCGGAACGGTATCAGGCATAGGCGGATTGTTGGGTGTTTCGAGATTCCTAAACACCGGGCCGGTGGGCACGGCGACCATGGGGTTAACCAAGACTGCGTCGAGTGTAGGCAAATGATCCAATGGCTTTATGTGTTCCCCTATCCCCCGCATCCGCGCAGCTTTGGCGTGGATGCAAACCGGAACATCGGCTCCAAGTGACAGGCCGTTGTCCGGCACTGGTGTGACTGTCATGTCCCTTAGAACCCGCAGGGTGGCGCCTGCATCAGAAGATCCACCACCGATGCCAGCGGCGTTGGGCAGGTGTTTTTCCAACTCCACCTCTACGGTAGCCCCAATCAGATTGGCGGCTTGGATCACGAGATTGCTCTCATCGGCGGGCACACCCTGTGAGAGTGGACCAGTGACACGCAGTGTCGTCTCGGTCGCCGGTGTGATCCGCAAACGGTCTCCCACATCGGCAAACACAATAAGCGAGTCGAGCAGATGATAACCATCGTCACGACGTCGTGCTCGAAGAAGAAGGCGCACCACCACTTGAAGTCGCCGATGACGGTTGAGGCC
>JBCAZO010000559.1:0-2014 GCA_038532975.1 Pseudomonadota bacterium | reverse complement strand
GGACGGCCCATGGCAGTCACTCGACCTTGGTCTCAAATGCCGTCGCAGCCCGCTTACCGGCCATTCGCTGCAAGAGAAGCATCTGGGGCTGGTTGAACTCACAGTTTGCGGGATAAAGTCGTCTTTCCCATGTCTGGGTAGTGCAGGTGCGGGCGCTGTTTGCGTCCCGCGCCTGTCGTGCTTGCGCTTTGCGGGCCGCATCAAGCCGGTGCTTCGTCCGGAGCCACAAATGTCATGCCAACTTTCTCCGCGATGGATAACACTGACGGAATATCGGGCTCGATGGGTTCGGGCAGTTCGGTTTGGCCCTCGGGAAGGGGTTGTCCAATTCCGGTGAAAAACCTGTCATGCATGTGGCCGGGGGCGTTGAAGATCAAGAGGCGGGCCGGCTTGTCCCCGACAGCTTGAAACGCGTGAACGACCCCATCAGGAATTGCGATGTGATCGCCAGGACCAGCCACGATTTCCTTGCCATCGACCATGAAACCGATCTGTCCATCGATGACATAGAATGACTCGGTCTCGCCTGCGTGGTGGTTCGGCGGCGCACCGGCTCCGACGGGGACAAGGCATTCGACAAAGCAGAACTTGTTCATCGTTTCGGACGGAAAAGCATGGAACTTCATGAGTATGTTCAAAACGTTATAGGTACGGGGGCGATTCAGCATCTTGATCCTCCTTGGGCTGATCGTTGGAACTGATCGCAGGTTACTCGCGCCAGGTTAATCTGTTAAATTGATAGATTGTATGATAGCAATTGCTATGGCGAATTTATCCAGCTTTGATCTGAACCTTCTACGTGTGCTCGATGCGCTAGTCATTGAGCAGTCCACTGTCAGGGCTGGTGAGCGTTTGGGACTATCCCAACCAGCCGTATCCGGAGCGTTAAAAAGGCTTCGCTTGTCTCTCGGCGACGAGTTGTTCTTTCGGAGCGGTCAGAAGCTCGAAGCGACCGAGTTCGCCCTTTCACTGAAAGAACCGCTGCAAGAGGTTCTAAGCCGTGTCGAGGCGCTGATCAGCGCCCGGGATGCGTTTGACCCGGCGACGGCTGAACACAGGTTCCGGATTTCGGGCAGTGACTTTTTTGCGGAAATGCTCATGCCAGCATTGGCCGAGCATTTGACAGCACATGCTCCTTCACTGCGCGTTCACCTCGTTGACCTTGTCCCGGACGATCGAGTTGGCACTTTGGCAAGCCACGACGTGGATTTTGCCTTGCTCCCTGAAACGCCTTTGCCCGACTGGGCAGAAGGCGAACCGGTCTTCAGCTCATCCTTCTCAGTCATTGCCAGGAAGGCTCATCCACGGACAACCGAGCTTGCGCTTGCGCCCGGCGATGTCATGCCGCTCGACCTCTTCTGCGACCTGGGGCATGTCCTGTTTTCGACCGAAGGCAATCCTAAAGGCCTTGGTGATGAGGCCGTTGCGCGGATCGGGCGCGAACGTCGTGTGGCAATGACCCTGCCAGTTTTCTCTGGAGTATACCGTGCTGTCGCCGGTTCGGACCTCATTGCCTTGCTTCCATCCGCGTTGGCCCATCGCATTGCCGAGTCAGCAAATCTCAATGTGTTCGAGCCTCCGATCCCTGTGGATCCGGCCCGCTTGGTTCTGATTTGGCACCGTCGGTTTTCTGAGAGTCCGCCACACCTATGGCTGAGAAGCCGGATAATTGAGCTGTTGCACCCCTTGAACGCTTGAAGGACGCACTGACAGCAGAGTGCTCAAGTGTCGATTTAGGGTGCTTTACGGACCTCGGATACGCCGCAGAATTGAGCCAAATCACTACTCCGCCAGCATCAAGGACGGCCCATTCTTGCCCTTCACCAACCGGCCAAGATGCTGCGGTCGCGCACGCATAGCCGCCATTCGCTGCGCCGGCACAATCTAGGGACGGGCAAACCCGCAGTCGCGAACTTAGCGGGCTTTCGCTGCTTGCGCACCAATGGGCGACCTTGGAGGCAACGCCGAACTACTTCGACCAAATCCTCTTGGTATCAGCACGTCTAATTTGTCT
>JBCAZO010000558.1:0-2022 GCA_038532975.1 Pseudomonadota bacterium | reverse complement strand
CTGCATAAACAGCCCTCAATCCAACGAAAGGCCGTAACGTTATGCCCATTCGCCTTGCGACTCGCGCGGTGATCGTTCACGACGACCGGCTTTTGCTGGTCAACGCCTATCCCGATGGGCAAAGCGACCTTTGGTGCGCGCCAGGTGGTGGGGCCGAACCGGGCGCATCTTTGCCCGATAACCTGACACGCGAGGTGCATGAGGAGACGGGTCTGCGCATCAAGGTTGGTCCGCCCTGCCTTATCAACGAATTTCACGACCCCAAACGCGGGTTCCATCAGGTGGACTTGTTTTTTCGCTGCCAGATCATTGAGGGCACGTTAACTCAGGATTGGAATGATCCCGAAAACGTGGTCACTGAACGTCGGTTTTTCACAAAAGAAGACCTGGCCTTTATCCGGCTCAAACCCGACAGCTTGCCAGATGTCGCCTTCAACCGTGGCTTTGGCTACGACCCTTTGGAGAAAATTGTAGGCTGACCTCGCTCATCCCGGCCTTTTCGCCAGCACTGACAAAGCCACACCACCAAGGATCAAGGCTGACGCGAGTACAATTCGAAGCGTCACGACCTCACCGAGCAACAGAACGCCGGCCAACAGCGCGATCACTGGCACAGTCAACTGCGCTACCGCCGCAACAGAAGAGGCAAGACTTGGAAGGACGCTGTACCAAAGCGCATAGCCCAGCCCGGACGTCACCGTCCCGGCTAATATGGCCAGGGCAATGCCGATGCTATTCATCTCCACGATTTCGGCTGGCGCGGGCAAAACCCAAAGTGCCAGAATGCCAAACGGCGTGGCCAAAACAAAATTCGCCGCCGTCGCCTGAAGCGCATCGCGCGATTTGCGGCCCGCAAGGGAATAGAACCCCCAACCGATGCCCGCAATCGCCATCAATCCACCATGCAACAGGCTCACCTGTGCCTGTGGTCCGGGCCAGATAAGCCAAGCCAGACCAACCAGAGCCAGCGCCGCGCCGATCCATTTCAAAGCTGGCATGTCTTCATGGGTCAGGCAGGCGGCTGCAAACATGGTGATCTGCACCATGCCAAAAAGGATGAGCGCGCCAAGCCCGGCATCCAGCAACGTGTAAGCACTGGAAAACCCGTACATGTAGATCAGCAAGGCCACGACCCCTACAAGGCGTGCTGGCCCTCCGAGCCTTAAACCTCCACGAAAGAGCACGCATAAGAGCGCCAGCATAAGCGCGCCCGAGGCCAGCCTGATCGTCCCGAAACTCACCGCATCGATATGCCCACCGGCCAAAGCCATCCGGTTCAGGATAGAATTGGCGGCAAAGGCCATCATCGTGAGGGTGGTGAGCAGAAAGAGACGCATAAACTTCCTCTAGCCGCCGTCGCGAGGAAAGGGAATGGACTGTGTAGGACCGTAAATAACGATTGTGTCAAACCGTAGGGCGGGGTTCCACCCCGCCAATCAACACCTATTCAGAGGCTTTCTTTTTGACCAAAGCCTCTCTCCAACCCAGCAACCCCGCTCCTGCAAGAATGACAGCCGCCCCAATCACCGAAACCATATCCGGCGACACCCCAAACACGGCCGCGTCATAAGCGGCGGCAAAAACCAGTGCCGCATAGAAAAACGGTGCCACAAAACTGGCATCAGCCCGCGCCATTGCGTTGACAAAACACGCCTGCGCCGCTGCCATCAGCACCCCAAGCGCTAGCAATGCGGTCCATTGTGCAGCTGTGGGCGTGGCCCAGACAAAGAGCACTGCCAGTGTTGCGATACAAAGCCCGAACACGTTGTTAACCAACAGAATCTGCACCGGCGCCTCACGGCCTGACAACCGTTTGATCGCAATGAGTTCCGCCCCAAGCAACATAGCCGCTGCGAGTGCCAGCAGAGCCCCCATTTCAATTACACCCGAACCTGGCCGGGTTAGAATGACGGCCCCCACCAGCGCAATCACCGCCGCGGACCATCGCACTGGTCCGACGCGTTCTCCCAACAAAGGAATGGCCAGCATCATGCCAAAGACCGGGTTGAGAAAGCTGATTGC
>JBCAZO010000557.1:0-2024 GCA_038532975.1 Pseudomonadota bacterium | reverse complement strand
TTGAGACACAACGCGCTGCGCATCCGGCCCTGTAATCTCAAATTTTGAGAACACGGAGAGATCGGCAAGCGCCACCGCGCGCGAGACCTTTTCGCATTCGCGTCCCACAGGCTCAAACCAGTTGGCCCGGCGGAACGTCTCATCCGCAACCACACCGGGCGCGTCCGCAAACCAGTTGGGCCGCTCCCAGCCATAGGCCGCGCCCATAACCGCCCCCCGTTCAATCATCAGGTCGTGCAGCGGCGAGCGCCGCAAACCACGTCCCGCCGGGCGTTCCTCATGCGGGTAATGCACGCCGAATTGCAGTCCAAAGCACTCCACCGCCTTGGCAATGCGATAATCCCGGTCCGCCCATTGCCCGAACCGACGCGGGTCTACGACCAAGGCATCCATGGGCGGCGCATCATGTGTCATCCAATGAGCCAGGAATTTGCCTGCACCCCCGCCTTCCATCACACCCATGCTGGAGCCGGTGAGCAGCCACGCATTCTCGACCCCAAACGACGGGCCGATGAGCGGGTTGGCATCGGGGCTAAAGGTGATCGGCCCGTTGATCACTGATTTCACACCCACCTTACCCAGCGCCGGAATGCGCGCCATGGCAGCCTCGATGATATGCTCCACTCGGTCCAGGTCGGGCGGCATCAGGTCCGCGCCAAAGTCGTCGGGCACACCATCGGGCGACCAGACTTGGGGCTCTTTCTCATAGGGCCCAAGGATCAGCCCATCGCGTTCCTGCCGGACATACCAGCTTTCTTCGGGATCACGGATGATCGGCAGCTCTGGCAAACCTTGCGCTTGTCGCTCGGCCACTGCACCTGCCGTGTCAGTCACCAGATACTGATGCAGTACCGGCACCGACGGCACGTTGACGCCCATCATCTGACCAATCTCAAAACCCCAGGTACCTGCGGCATTCACGATATGGGTGCTGCGAAATGTGCCTTTCTCGGTTTCCACAACCCAAAGGCCGTCCTCCCGCCGGATTCCGCGAACTGGGCATTGGCGCTTGATTGTGGCCCCGCCCCTGACCGCCACCTGCGCCATCGCATTGGTGGCGAGGCTTGGGTCCACATGGCCATCATTCGGCTCATAAATCCCGCCCAAAAGGCCGTCCAGTTCAGCCAGCGGATGCAACTCGGCGATCCGTTCGGGCGTTAGGATTTCCAACGGATATCCGGTGAAGGCCGACAACCCTGCCACATGGCGAAACTCGTCCATACGATCCGGGTTGCGCGTGATCCGCATTGCGCCTGAGGGGTGAAAGCCGCAGGATTGCCCGGTCTCCTCCGGCAGGATATCACGATAGAGCCGCACTGATGTGGCGCGGAGTTCCTGAACGGTCGGGCTATGGGCGAAATGCGTACAGAGCCCCGCGGCGTGCCAGGTCGAGCCATGGGTGAGATCGTTCTTTTCCAGCAAAAGCACATCCCGCCAACCTTCCCTGACCAGATGGTACAGCAGCGAACACCCCATTACCCCGCCGCCAATGATAACAACCTGCGTCTCGCTCATGCGCGCATCCTTTTGCCATCGGGATCAAATGGCGGGCGTTTGAGGCGCGTGGCGGGATATGTCCGCCCGGCAACTTCGATCTCGAACGGTCCGTTGGCAGAGGCCTCTACCATGCCAAAACACAAATCCAGTCCCGTGCGCGGCCCTCGTGCACCTGAGGTAGTGAGGCCCACAACACGCCCATCACACCTGATCGGTTCGTCATGCAGCAAAAGTGGTTCACCTTCGACCTGAAAGAGGCATAGCCGCCGTGTCACACCATGAGTCTTTTGCGTCTCCAGCGCCGCCTTGCCGATGAACTCCTTCGACCAGTCGATGGTAAACCCAAGCCCCGCCTCAAGAGGGGTAACATTCGGCCCGATGTCATGCCCCCAGTGCTTGAACCCCTTTTCAATCCGGCAGCCATCCAGCGCATAGTGCCCCATGGGTTTCGCACCAGCCGCAACGAGGGCGTCAAAGACTTGAGGGGATTTGTCGCTCGGGATCGACAGTTCCCAGCCGTATTCGCC
>JBCAZO010000556.1:0-2026 GCA_038532975.1 Pseudomonadota bacterium | reverse complement strand
CCAGCGAGTTCTCAAATTTATCGAAGGCCCTGTTTTCACAAGGCTTTTGATGAATTTGAGAACTCGCTGGCCGTCAGCGCCTTCCTCCAGAACCTCCGATCCCAGGATATCGGCGGGCATGAGGTCCGGTGTGAACTGGATGCGGTTTGAGTCGAGGCCAAGAACAGTTCCCAGCGTTTCGACAAGCCTTGTTTTGGCCAGTCCGGGCACGCCGACCAGCAATGCGTGGCCACCCGCCAGAATGGCAGTAAGGCTTTGATTCACAACGTCATTTTGACCGACAATGCGCTTGGCAATTTCGGTTTTGACCTTGCCGAGCACCTCTCCGGCGCTTTCTATCTGGTCAACGGCTTCGGACATCGTGGCCTCCGGGCGGTTCGCATGGTCGTTCAGGTTAACATAAGTTATGTAGCGCAAAAGAAAGGCAACAGGGGTTAATCCATGTCTGGCACACAAATTTCTGATGATCTTTCGGATCCGGGCGCAGCGGACAACTTGGCGCGCGCCGTTGCGGCTGCTGCAAAGGAGGGGAAAGGGCCACCGCCCGTGCACCTGTGGAATCCCCCCTATTGCGGTGATTTGGACATCCGTATCGCGCGCAATGGTCAGTGGTGGTACCTAGGTACGCCAATTGGTCGGGTCGAGCTTGTGAAGCTTTTTGCCAGTGTTCTGAAACTGGAGGACGGCAAGTACTATCTCGTTACACCTGTTGAGAAAATTGGCATCACCGTGGACGATGCACCCTTTGTCGCCGTGGACTTCGAAGTCGCCGATGCGGGACCTGCACAGACGATTACCTTCGAGACAAATGTAGGCGACAGAACCGTTGCAGGACCGGACAATCCGATCCGGGTTGTGCGAGATCCGGAGACCGGAGAACCGTCGCCTTACGTGCATGTTCGACGTGGTTTGGAAGCGCTGATTGACCGCAAGAGCTATTACCGTCTGGTGGACATCTGCGTTAACGAAGTTGTTAACGAAGAGCGCTGGTTTGGGTTGCATTCCGGGGGGCAGTTCTTCCCGATCATTCCGTCTGCGGAGCTGGAAGGTTAACGGCCGGCGCTACGTTCCAACCTGTATGGCATCTGTACAGCATGTGTATGGCATGCGTATGGCATCTGTACGTACAAATAGTCGATTGCGTCGCTGCTGTGAGTTGCGTGAATAGCACGCATGTCCACTTCACCGGACCGCCGAGCCATTTCATGAATCGCAGCCTCGCGTCGGTGACACACCCTGTGACTGCAGTTTCTTGGATCAAGACAACGCGTGGTTTTCACACGTTCGATGTGCTGCCTCATAATTGAATCGACACATATTAAGCTGGCTTATAATATGTCCGCATGTCATCGCCGCTTGATCCGAATGTGAATGTTGGATTTCTGATCCACGACGTTTCCCGCATGATGCGGGCGTTGTTTGATGAGCGTGCTCAGGCCATGGGTCTGACACGGGCGCAATGGCGTGTCCTTGTACATCTGGCCGGGCGAGAAGGTTTGAACCAGTCGGCGCTGGCAGAGATATTGGAGTTGGATAACGTCACGCTGGGTCGCCACATCGACCGTCTGGAGCGGGACGGTTGGCTCGAACGGCGCGCTGACCCCTCGGACCGGCGTGCATGGTGTCTGCATCTGACCGGCGAAAGCCGCCCGACGCTGGAGAAGATGGAGGCGCTTGCGGCTGAAACCGTTGATGCAACGATGCAGGGTTTCGATGCGGAAGAATTGGACCAGTTCATTCGCGCGCTGACGCGCATCAAGGCTAACCTCAGCGAAAGTGCGATTGCTGCGAAAGCGGCCGAGTAGCTGAAATGCGGTTCATTCTGAGTGCATTCAAAAGGATCTTGCGGACGCTGCTGCTGCTTGGCGGGCCGGTCGTCGTCGCACTCGTCGGAGCGTATCTCTACACGTCGTCCGGAAGATACGTGACGACTGAGAACGCCTACGTAAAAGCGGACCTGATCATCGTAGCCCCAGAAATCTCCGGCCGAGTGACAGATGTTGGTGTCCAGGACAACCAGATCGTT
>JBCAZO010000555.1:0-2065 GCA_038532975.1 Pseudomonadota bacterium | reverse complement strand
TGAAACTTTCATAAAAATGCTCACGGTGCAGATGCAAAATCAGGACCCGCTCAATCCTCTTGAATCGACAGAGTTTGCAACGCAGCTTGCGACGTTTTCAAGTGTTGAACAGCAGGTCCTAACCAACGACTTACTGGGTGATCTTGGTGCACAGTTGAGCGTGCTTGGTGTCTCGCAGCTCTCTGGTTGGATCGGCATGGAAGGGCGTGCGCATGTCCCCGCAGAGTTCAATGGCCAGCCGGTTACAATAACCACGCAAGGGTCGTCACTGGCGGATACCCATGAGATCGTTGTGCGAGATACAAACGGTGCGGTTGTGCAGCGATTTGAGACAACCGGCCAGCGCCAGACAGTGGCTTGGGTTGGTCACGATGCGCATGGCAATCTGTTGCCAGCCGGAACATACCAAATCGATGTGGAATCCCTTTCCCAGGGCGCGCTTATCAATACCGCGCCGGTGCAGGTACATGGCCGTATCACGGAAGCCCGCATTCAGGATGGCGATACTCATCTTGTGTTTGAGGGTGGTCAGGAAGTGACGTCTTCGGACATCCTCGGTCTGAGAGAACCGTAAACCTTGGAAAGATCAACTCAGCAACGTGACCAGCATGGTTACCATCCCGCCTAGGGTGATGCCCAGAAAGAGCCAGAACACCGATTTCCAGCGGATTGCAGGTTTCGTTTCAACCTGCGGTGATGATTGTCGTATCAGCGCCTGTTCCACGATCTGCGGCAGGCGAGGTCCATAGCGGGACAATACCAGCACCGTTTTCTGCAAATCCCGGAGCGCGGCACCGGGACCAAGGTTCTTGCGGATGTAGTTTTCCACAACAGGTTTGGCGACCTGCCAAATGTTGATCTGCGGATTGAGGCTTCGGGCAACGCCTTCGACGACAACCATCGTGCGCTGCAACAGGATCAGTTCGGTGCGTGTCTCCATCCCGAAACGTTCTGTCACCTCAAAGAGATAGCTAAGCAGCCCGCCCATTGAGATATGTGTCGCATCCATGCCAAAAATAGGCTCTCCCACTGCACGCAAAGCTCTGGCAAACTCATCGACGTCCCGATCCGCAGGCACGTACCCTGCTTCAAAATGCACCTCGGCCACACGTTTGTAGTCGCGCTTGATAAAGCCATAGAGAATCTCGGCATAAACCCGTCGCGTATATTCATCGATATGGCCCATGATGCCAAAATCATACGCCACGATATCTCCGTTCGCCCGAACCTTCAGATTCCCCTGATGCATGTCCGCATGAAAAAATCCGTCGCGCAGCGCGTGGTTCAAGAAAAGCTGCAACACACGTTCACTAAGCTCTGCCCTGTCATGCCCGGCGTGATCCAGCCCGGCGTTGTCCCCCATGGGCACACCATCAGCCCATTCCATTGTCATCACACGTCGGCTCGACATGTCCCAGCGAATGGCCGGCAAGGCAAAGCCCTGATCATTTTCGGTGTTTGTGGAAAATTCGCTCGCCGAGGCCGCTTCAAGCCGCAGGTCCAGCTCACCCTGCACCACGCCTTCAAAATGGCGGATCACATCCCGAGGTCTCAGCCGCCGCGACGATGGCGACAGGAGCTCAATCATGCGCGCGACGAAGTAAAAGGCATCGATATCTTTGCGAAACGCTTTTTCGATCCCCGGCCGAAGCACCTTGACCGCTACAGCCTCACCAGAGCTTTTCAGACGTGCCTTGTGAACTTGTGCAATCGATGCGGCTGCGACCGGTTCGCTGAACTCACTAAAGAGCGCGTCGACATCGTGGCCAAGCTCCTGCGCGACACTTGCCTTTGCCTTGGCAACGCTGAAAGGCGGCAGTTTGTCCTGCAAAATGCGCAATTCCGTGGCCAGATCATCCCCCACGATATCGGGGCGCGTCGAAAAAACCTGCCCAAATTTGATGTAAGCCGGGCCAAGAGCCGTGAGAGCGCGCAGCGCAGGCGGCATTGAGGTATCACCCTTGTAGCCCAGCCACTGAAACGGCCAGGCCAGAAAACGCACAGGTGCCATGCGTCTTATCATGGATGCGATGGATGCGCCGCCGCTGGTGCGCGGCACGATGCG
>JBCAZO010000554.1:0-2067 GCA_038532975.1 Pseudomonadota bacterium | reverse complement strand
CGATGCGGATGCGCTTGGGGTGTCGCTGGAGGCGGAAAATGGCGCGGAGATCGTGCGAACGTCAGAGCGTATTCTCGCCGCTGCGAGAGAGCAACTGGGGGTGACGCATCCGGAAAACCCCGACATCACCGGCCCCACGATCAGCCAGCTTTATGGTGCGCCCACGGATCCCGGCACGCATGGAAAGAACGCTGTCACCGTGTCCACTGGTGGGTTTGATCCGAAGCGGCCTCATGCCCTGCCCGGTACGCTGGATCGCTCGCCTTGCGGGACCGGCACCTGTGCGCGCATGGCGGTTCTGCACAAACGCGGCCTGCTTAAGGCGGGACAGGACTATGTGCATGCCGGGCCGCTGGGCACGACCTTTACAGGGCGGATCGAGGAGGTGACCAAAGTGGCCGGATATGAGGCCATCGTGCCCACACTCTCCGGTCAGGGTTGGATCTATGGCACATCCAACTACACGCTTGATCCAACCGATCCGTTTCAGGAAGGCTACACAATCGGAGATATCTGGGCCTAAACCCTTGTGTTCACGACATTTCAGCGAGGCGCGCCACATAGCGCGCCAGCGTGTCGATCTCCAGATTGACCTGATCCCCGACGGCCACGCGGCCCCAGGTTGTGACCTCTTTGGTGTGCGGAATGAAGTTGATGCCAAAGACCGCGCCATCAACCTCGTTCACAGTCAGTGAGGTCCCATTGAGCGCAACCGACCCTTTGGGGGCGACGAACCGCGCGAGGCTTTCCGGTACACGAAGGCTGACGCGGGTGCTGTCGCCTTCATCGCGGACATCAACCACCTCGGCCAGACCATCCACATGGCCCGACACAATATGTCCGCCAAGCTCATCCCCTACGCGCAGGGCACGTTCAAGATTGACCGTGCGACCCGCAGCCCATGTGCCGAGATTGGTTTTCGACACGGTCTCGGCCGACACATCAACATCAAACCAATCCGCGCCTTTGGCCACCACGGTCAGGCACACACCATCGCAGGCAATCGACGCGCCGATATCAACGCCGCTCATGTCATAGCGTGTGGCGATGCGGGCCCGCAGATCACCACGTTGCTCAACCTGCCGGATTTCTCCCATATCGGTCACAATGCCTGTAAACATCGCATGTCTCCCAACTTGCCTCTTTGCACCTAAAGCGCGTGACCTGGCATGACAAGACATGTTGAGAGGCACACGCCCATGGATTCAGCCTTAATTTTGCCTTAATCCTGCTGTAATAATGACAAAAATGAGCAGCGCGTGAAACGTGACAAGGGGCGAGTGTTTATGAGTGTGCCGTCTGTAGGCCAACGAACCTTCCTGTTTTTGCAGGGTCCTCATGGGCCTTTTTTTGCGCGTTTGGGCGATATGCTCGAACGGACCGGCGCTTCCGTGTGGCGCGTAGGGTTCAATGCGGGCGATGCGCTCTTCTGGCGCGACAAAGACAGCTACATCCCTTTCAACGGCACACAGACCGACTGGCGCCCCACGTTCCGAAACCTGGTGGCCGAAAAGGGTGTGACAGACATTGTCATCTACGGCGACACACGCCCCATCCATGCCCATGCGGTGCAAGAGGCCAAAGCGCTTGGCCTGACGGTGCATGTCTTTGAAGAAGGGTACATGCGGCCCTATTGGGTCACTTATGAGCGCGGTGGCTCGAACGGGCATTCACGCCTGATGCATATGAGCGTGGATGACATGCGCACTGCCCTTAAGAATTCAGATATGGACAGCGCCCTGCCCCCAGCCTCTTGGGGCGATATGCGCCAGCATGTGTTTTATGGCGCTGTGTATCACGGTGCCGTTTTGCTGTTGAACGGAAACTACCGCAATTTCCGTCCGCATCGCACATTGAGTGTCGGTCAGGAGTTTAAGCTTTATCTTAAACGCCTGTTGTTGATGCCAGCCCAGGCGATTGAGCGCCGGATCGCCACATCGCGCATTCGACATGGCGGGTTCCCTTACCATCTGGCGCTCTTGCAGCTGGAGCACGACGCCTCGTTCCAGATGCATTCGCCATTTTCGACGATGACTGATTTTCTGGAAACCGTCACTGAAAGCTTTG
>JBCAZO010000553.1:0-2015 GCA_038532975.1 Pseudomonadota bacterium | reverse complement strand
ACCCGGCGGTGTCCCTGTTGCGATCACATCTCCGGGGTGCAACGTCATCAATTCGCTTAAATGAGAGATGATATGGGCTACTGAGAAGATCATCTTTGAGGTGGAGCCGGTTTGCATGCGCGCGCCATTCACATCCAGTGATAGTGACAGGTTTTGCACGTCGCCCACCTCGTCCGGTGTGACAAGCCAGGGGCCAATAGGCGCGAAGGTGTCACAGCTTTTGCCCTTGGTCCATTGCCCGGACAGCTCCATCTGAAACCGTCGTTCGGAGACGTCGTTGACGATGGCGTAGCCTGCAACGTGGTTCAATGCGGTGTCTTCACTCACGTAAGACGCTGCTTTTCCGATCACGATGCCAAGTTCGACTTCCCAGTCGCTGTGTGTCGAACCGCGCGGGAGCCGTACGGTATCATAGGGCCCAATAATCGCAGATGTGGCTTTCATAAAGACCACGGGGTGATCGGGGAATGGCATCCCAAGCTCTTCGGCGTGGTCGGTATAATTAAGCCCAATGCAGACAAGTTTGCCCACATGGCCAACCGGCGATCCAAATCGTTGCTTCCCTGAGACAAGAGGCAGCTGTTTGGGATCAATGGATAACAGGTCAGCCAAGTAAGCACCTGAAAGATCGGGCATAACGGCGCTCAAATCCCTGATTTCCCCGTTTTTGCCCAATACGCCGGGCTTTTCTTCGCCCGGCGCCCCATAGCGCAGAAATCGCATGCCACTCTCCCTTGTGTTCGCTCTCACGATACCGGCGTGTGTCCCCGCCGCAAGCGCGGATATGGTCATCGCGTGAGACCACGCTAGACTTGCCTTATGGTTTTGGAATTCAAACCCCAAGGCATCTATTGCCCTGCCGGTGATTTTTTCATCGACCCCTGGAAGCCGGTAGATCGTGCCCTGATCACCCATGGTCATGCAGATCATGCGCGACCTGGGCATCAACGCTATTTGTCAACCTTATCCGCCGCACCAGTGATGCGGCATCGGTTGGGTGAGATCACACTTGAAACGGTGCGCTATGGTGAGGCGAAGCAAATCGGGGACGCGACCGTTTCGTTTCATCCTGCCGGACATGTTCCCGGATCGGCGCAGATCAGGGTTGAGGTGAAAGGCGAGGTTTGGGTTGTCTCGGGTGACTATAAGACCGAGCCGGATCGCTTGTCTGAGCCGTTTGAACCGGTGCGCTGTCACAGTTTTATCTCGGAATGCACCTTCGGCTTGCCTGTGTTCACTTGGTCGGACGAAGACATCGTTGCTAAGGAAATCAACGAGTGGTGGGCGGCCAACGCGGCCAAAGGTGTGTTCAGCCTTTTGGGGGCCTATTCACTGGGAAAGGCACAGCGCGTTTTGTCGCTTTTGGATCCGTCCATCGGCCCGATCCTGACCCATGGTGCCGTTGAAAACACCAATGCGGTTTTGCGCGCGCAGGGGCTGGCCCTGCCCGACACACGCCACGTCACACCCGATCTTGAGTCCAAAGACTATCCCGGCGCGATGGTTCTCGCGCCACCGGGCGCGCTGAGCAGCATGTGGGCACGACGGTTCAGGCCCAATTCAACCGGATTCGCCAGCGGCTGGATGCGTCTGCGCGGGGTGCGTCGGCGGCGTTCAGTGGACCGGGGGTTTGTGATGTCCGATCACGCGGACTGGCACGGGTTAAATACAGCAATCAAGGAAACCAATGCTGAAAATGTATACGTTACACATGGTTATACAGATATATTTGCGCGATGGCTGAAGGAAAGCGGCTTAAATACTGAAACCGTTCCTACGGAATTCACTGGCGAGACTTTAGACGCGGCAACAGATGACGGGGATTTGACATGAAAGAATTCACCGCACTTTACGCAACGCTTGACCAAACCACCAAGACCTCTGTGAAAACGATTGAAATGGCAAGATATTTTGCGGATGCGCCCGATGATGACCGGCTTTGGACCGTCGCACTTTTTTCTGGGCGCAGACCACGCAGGGCGATCACCACAACAAAGCTTCGGGAATAGATCGGA
>JBCAZO010000552.1:0-2073 GCA_038532975.1 Pseudomonadota bacterium | reverse complement strand
CTTTGCTCCATGTTTCCGCCTGACGGTGAAATTTCTTCCTATTTTTTCACGGTGCGCGATTCTCGTGAAAAAATCAAACAAAATTTCATCGACATCAGGAGTGGTAAATCTAAAGCAGACGCCCGAACACCGATTGCAGGATGGACGCCAGGCCACTGGCATCTTCTGAGGTGAACGCGTCTGGCTGATTGCTGTCGATGTCCAGAACACCCAGCAACTTACCGTCGCCGGTCGTGACAGGCAGAACAATCTCAGAGCGCGTGGAACTTGCGCAGGCGATATGGCCGGGAAACGCATCGACGTCATCCACGATCTGCACCTCGCCTGTTCGCGCTGCCGCTCCGCAGACACCACGGTCAAACGGGATCACAAGACAACCATGCCCACCCTGGTAAGGTCCGATCTTCAGCAGTTCCGGCGAGACCACGCGATAAAACCCCGTCCAGTCAAACCGGTCATCGGAGTGGTGCAATTCGCACACGATCGTGGCCATAAGGGCCACCTCATCCGTTTCACCGTCGGTCAAAGCCGCAATGATTTTGGAAACTTCTTCATAGTTTATGCGCACTATTATCCCCCAAGCCCAAAAGCCTTTGGCAAATCTTTTCTAAAAAGACTTGCCTCTAAATCCGTTCAATCGCAATTGCCGTGCCTTCACCGCCGCCAATGCAAATGGCAGCAACACCACGTTTGAGGTCGTGAGTTTCCAGAGCGTTGAGCAATGTTACCATGATCCGCGCGCCAGAGGCACCGATCGGGTGGCCCAGTGCACAGGCCCCGCCATGCACGTTCACCTTCTCGCGCGGCAGGCCCATTTCCTGCATGAACGCCATGGGCACAACGGCAAAGGCCTCGTTGACCTCCCAAAGATCGACGTCGTCCTTGTCCCATCCGATTGCCGCCAAAAGTTTTTGCGCTGCGGGAACCGGGGCCGTTGTGAACCACCCCGGAGCTTGGGCGTGGCTGGCATGACCTACGATCCGCGCACGTATGTTCAGACCTTGGGCTTTGGCTGCATCCGCTGACGCCAGGACAAGCGCGGCAGCCCCGTCGCTGATTGAGCTGGAATTGGCCGCAGTCACTGTGCCGTCTTTGCGAAAGGCGGGTTTGAGATGTGGAATTTTCTCGGGCCGGGCTTTACCGGGTTGCTCGTCCTGATCGATGGTGACATCACCCTTGCGCGTGCTCAGTGTCACTGGCGCGATCTCGCGCGCTAAAGCGCCGGATTTCTGTGCCGCCAACGCCCCTTCCAGCGACCCGATGGCATAGGCATCCTGAGCCTCTCGCGTGAACTGAAACTTTTCCGCACAATCCTCGGCAAATGTGCCCATCAACCGGCCCTTGTCATAGGCATCTTCCAGGCCATCCAGAAACATATGATCAATGACCTCTCCATGCCCGATACGCGCACCGCCCCGCATTTTTGGAAGTAAATACGGGGCGTTAGACATGCTCTCCATGCCTCCTGCGATCATTGCATCGGTGTGGCCAAGTTTGATCTGATCATAGGCGACCATGGCCGCCTTCATGCCCGAACCACACATTTTGTTGAGTGTCGTGGCAGGCACCTCTTCCCCCAGTCCGCCATGAAACGCAGCCTGTCTTGCGGGTGCCTGTCCCTGACCTGCGGGAAGCACACAGCCCATGAGAACTTCGTCAACGCCTTGGGTACCCGCGTCACTGAGCGCCGCTGCAATCGCCGCGCCACCGAGAACAGAGGCATCCACATCATCAAAATCGCCCTGAAACCCGCCCATTGGCGTTCTAGCCGCTCCGGCAATCACCACATCCGTCATTTTGCGCTCTCCCACAAATTTACCTCTGCATACCGAATGGTAACGATTGAGGTCTAGCCTTTGCGATGAATCAATTCGACCGGAGGCCGTTCATGCAGCTCAACACTCTATTCCAGGATGACACGCAGATCGTCAGTGTAGACGCCATGCGCATAGATTCCGCTTCGGCAATACAGTTCAAGGACGCGATGCGCGTCACAACCGCCACAGATGCGCGGCGCGTTGTGCTTGACCTTTCGCAGGTCAAATTTGTCGATTCCAGTGGCTTGGGCGCTAT
>JBCAZO010000551.1:0-2084 GCA_038532975.1 Pseudomonadota bacterium | reverse complement strand
CGTGATGGCATAACTGCCATCCCCGTTGGGCTCCGCCTTGGTGCGCAGCGCACCCACATCACTCCCCGCATGCGCCTCGGTCAGATTCATCGTCCCCGACCATGCGCCACTGACAAGTTTAGGCAGGTAAACCGCCTTGATCTCATCACTGGCATGGTGTTCCAGCGCCTCAATCTGACCTTGTGTCATCAACGGGCTGACATGAAGGCTTAGACACGCGCTACCCATCATCTCATTCACTGCCGAGGTCACGGTCATGGGCAAGCCCATACCGCCATGCTCGGGGCTGGCTGCAATGGAGACCCAGCCACCCTCGGCAATCGCCTGATACCCGTCGCCAAAGCCGGGACTCGTGCGCACCACGCCGTTCTCCAAGCGCGCGGGGTGCAAGTCACCTGCTCGCTGCAACGGGGCCAGCACCTCTTCGCTCAGTTTGGCCGCTTCGGTCAGAATGGCCTGCACCACGTCCTCAGACGCATCGGCAAACCGCTCGGTGGCGGTGATCTGTTTCAAACCAACCACGTGATCAAACAGGAACTGAAAATCTGTGACAGGGGCGCGATACGGCATGTCTGTCTCCTGGGTTAATTACAGCGCAGCGGCTTGGAATTGCGGGGCCGCTTCTGTATCTCTATGAGTCTCAATCTGCTGCCACAGTATTGCAAGCATCTGGACCAGCAACAAAAACGCGGCGTCAAACTTCTTATGTCTTCGTCTCTGGAAATTCTGCCCGCCGATGATCAGGGCCTTTCCCGCGCGGCGGAAATCCTGCGCGCAGGCAGGCTTGTCGCCTTTCCCACCGAGACGGTTTATGGCCTTGGCGCCGATGCGCGAAACGATCATGCTGTAGCGCGGATTTTTGACGCCAAGGGCCGGCCGCGGTTCAATCCACTGATTGTGCATGTGTATGATACCGAGGCCGCGAAGAGATTTGTTGAATGGTCTGACACAGCAGATCGCTTGGCATCTGCGTTCTGGCCCGGACCCATGACTTTGGTCTTGCCGTTGCGCGCAGGCACCGGCCTATCGCCGCTGGTCACGGCAGAATTGCCCACACTCGCCATTCGCGTTCCCGCGCATCCCGTCGGTCAGGCGTTGCTGCACGCCTTCGACGGACCGGTCGCCGCTCCGTCGGCAAACCCCTCAGGTCGTATCAGCCCAACCAGCGCAGATCACGTGATCTCCGGGTTGGAGGATAGGATCGATGCGGTGGTTGATGGTGGTGCTTGTGATGTCGGGCTGGAATCCACCATTCTTGGTCTGAGCGGCGCACCTACACTTCTGCGTCCCGGCGGGCTTCCTGTGGAGGCCATCGAGGCGGCAATTGGCCAGCCCCTCGAACTCCATAGCGATACGGACAGCATCAGCGCACCGGGCCAGCTTGCCTCGCACTATGCGCCGGGCGCAAACCTACGACTGAACGCCGAAACCAGGCGCCCCGGTGAGCATCTGTTGGGGTTTGGCAAGGTGGAGTGCGATTTAAACCTGTCTGAGGCTGGCGACCTCATCGAAGCTGCGGCAAACCTGTTCGGGCACCTTCACAGCCTCGATAACATGGGGGCCGACGTGATCGCGGTATCGCCTATTCCTGACGTGGGTTTAGGACGTGCCATAAACGACAGATTACGCCGCGCAGCGGCCCCGCGCGACGTTTAAGTTTTTGTTAATCTGACCTCTGACCTACTGACAGCGCTTCTCGGCTTCGTCCAAAGCGGCGGTAAAGCCCAAAAGTGAGAACGTGTCTTTCGTGATGGTCCCACGTCCAGAGCGCGCCGTCAGAACCGCGTTCGAGCCACGCTTCATCGCCGCAATGATCTTGGCATCATCCGAGGTGCTCGCGGGCCATGCCCATTCGCCTTCGGTGAACATCTCAAATTCCTGTCCGCCGATGTTCACATTCACCGTCGAGCCACCCGCAAAAGGATAACCCCCAGTGAATGTCACCTGACCTTTCACACCCGCGCCGGGGCGGAAGAAGGTCATGAACAAAATATCCCCGCGCCGCACCGCGACCACGCGGCCATCCTTGGTGTTCACGGTCTCGGTCGGTGAAGACACCGCCCAGCATTCTTTCGGATCGGCAT
>JBCAZO010000550.1:0-2093 GCA_038532975.1 Pseudomonadota bacterium | reverse complement strand
CTCTATCAGGGTGAGACGCTGCGGGACTATGTGGATATGGAGAACCGGTAGGGTTTTGAGACTAAACCGGGGATTGGTCACAGATGTAAAAAATCAGCCTCACATGCGCTTGTGAGGGTGACTTTCGTTCAATGGCTGTTTGCGGACAGAGTGATCATTTCGAAGCTTCAGCGGTGAGCTGCGCGATGGGCAGACCGCGGGATGGCGATCCACAGGTTTTCAATTCACTTTATGTCAGCCAAGTCTGCATGACCTTGGAATGATGCGCATACAACAACCAATCGCCAGCCCGGGGGGCGGTCTGGCGATCGCGCGGCGGCCTTCGGCCTTGATTCCGCGCGAGGGGCGTCCGCATAGGGCTCAAAGCCGACATTGCCATCCTATACGGAGGGTCTAAAATCACTCCTCGCCAGCGTCCGGGTCCGCCTGTCCCACGCCGAGGAACACAGACTTCAACGGCACGATCCAGATGATGCCCAGCACGACAAAGACCAAAAGCTCGGTCAGAAACCCGATCTCGAACCGCGCCCGCAGCCAATCGGTCAGGTTCACCGCCACCACGATGTAGAGCGGCAGCGCGATGAGCAGGATCAAGAGCGACAGCTTGCGGCGGGTTTTGTAGGGCAGCGCCATTTGTGGGTACCTCAATCAGCGAATGGATCCGTCACCAGAATTGTATCGTCTCTCTCCGGTGAGGTAGACAGTAGCGCCACAGGGCACTGGATCAACTCCTCAACACGGCGCACATATTTGATCGCATTGGCCGGCAAATCCGCCCAGCTGCGCGCGCCCTCGGTGGTCTCGGACCACCCCGGCATTTCCTCATAGATGGGCGTGCAGCGCCATTGCTGATCCGTGGCGGTTGGCAGGTAATCGAGCCTTTGACCATCCAGTTCATAGCCTACGCAGATCTTCAGTGTCTCGAACCCGTCAAGCACATCAAGCTTGGTCAGTGAAATGCCGGTCACACCCGAGGTCGCGCAGGTCTGCCGCACCAAAGCGGCATCAAACCACCCGCAGCGCCGCTTGCGGCCCGTCACGGTGCCAAACTCATGCCCGCGCGTGCCAAGCCTGTTGCCGTCTTCATCCTCCAACTCAGACGGAAACGGCCCCTCGCCCACACGCGTGGTGTAAGCTTTTACGATGCCCAGCACGTAATCAATGGACCCGGGTCCGATGCCCACGCCGGTGGCCGCCTGCCCCGCAATCACATTCGACGAGGTCACAAACGGATAGGTGCCAAAATCAATATCAAGCAACGCCCCTTGCGCGCCTTCAAAGAGAATGCGCTTGCCCGCCTTGCGTTTCTCATTGAGCACTTTCCAGACCGGTGCCGCATATTGCAATATCTGCGGCGCAATCTCGCGCAGCTGCGCCAGAAGCGCGTCGCGGTCAATCGGCTCAATCCCCAGCCCCTTGCGCAGCGGATCGTGATGCTGCAGCGCCCGGTCCACCCGCGCCTCGAGCGTGGCGTCATCCGCCAGATCCGCCACCCGCACAGAACGCCGCCCGACCTTGTCTTCATAGGCCGGGCCAATGCCGCGCCCTGTGGTGCCGATCTTGGTGCCTTTGCTCGCCGCTTCTTCGCGCGCGCGATCAAGCTCGCCATGGATCGGCAGAATGAGCGGCGTGTTTTCGGCAATCATCAGCGTCTCGGGGCTGATCTCGACCCCTTGCTCGCGGATCGTGGCGATCTCATTGACCAGATGCCAGGGGTCCAAGACCACACCATTTCCAATGACACTGAGCTTGCCGCCCCGCACCACACCCGAAGGCAGCGCGTTGAGCTTGTAAACCTTGCCATCAATGACCAGCGTGTGTCCCGCATTATGCCCGCCCTGAAACCGTGCAATCACATCGGCCCGCTCAGAAAGCCAATCGACAATCTTGCCTTTTCCCTCGTCGCCCCACTGAGCGCCGACAACCACAACGTTTGCCATGAAGACCCCTTCGGTTTCAGTGAACCCCGCGCCGGTATAGCGAGAGGCCAAGGCGGGGGAAACCGGAATTTCAGGCACGACCGCGGCGAGAGACTGGACAGGCGACACAGCCCTTGGCAGTCTCCCGGTCAAAGACAAAGGAGCAGACATGGC
>JBCAZO010000549.1:0-2094 GCA_038532975.1 Pseudomonadota bacterium | reverse complement strand
ATCAATCCACGCACCCTGCCATTCAGGAGGCCACTGTGAAGGCGCGACCTTTCATGGCCTCATTTGTGCAAACTGGAGCTTTTGGCATGGGATTTTTAGGCCTTTATGCGCTGCACTCTTTCTCGCCTGTTGATCCCGATGAGCTTGCTCGGGACGAGACTTTCATGCGCATGCTTTGCAAAATCGAGCATCGATCACTCGAGGAATTGCGCAGTCTATTAAATAGCTATGCGAGCCGGGTGAGGTTTAAGCATGAACGCCATGGGGCGATGCAGGATTTGCAAGGGCGTTTGTTGGTCAAGACCCCTGCGGGCCGGAATTATATGAGGCTTGCCGAGAAAACTCACCTCGACGTGCTTGAGATCAAGCAAAAAGCAGGGTTTACCCCGCCAATGCCGTCTTGGGATGAAATATGTCTGAGCAAATCAGACTTGATCGACCTTCCCACGGATTGGAAAGCGCATTTGTCACAATGGCGCGGCATCTATCTTATCGTCGATCAAGATGATGGCGCGCGATATGTCGGATCGGCCTATGGCACGGAAAACCTTTTGGGGCGTTGGCTTGTCCATGTGAAACGCGATAAGGGCGTGACTGTAGAGTTGGCGCTCCGCAACACTGACGCATTCCGGTTTTCAATTTTGGAGCTGGTTTCGCCGACGGCCGGTGTCGAGGAGGTCGTGGCATGTGAGAGAAATTGGATGCATCGTTTGGACACTATTGGCAATGGACTGAACGTATGACTGAGTTTGCGCTCATAATGTCTTGTTGCCTTGATAGCCGAACGCCAGCCGCAGAGCTGGAGGGTGCGCTATGAGTGATCCCGACCCAACCCTGCGCCCGGAGCCATTACCGGAGGACACAGATCGTGCGCTGCGGCCTCAGATGCTGTCCGATTTCATCGGGCAAGAGGAGGCGCGCGCCAATCTCAGCGTGTTTATTCAATCCGCCCGGCAACGTGGCGAGGCGATGGACCACACGCTCTTTCATGGCCCACCCGGTTTGGGTAAGACGACGCTGGCACAGATCATGGCCCGTGAGCTTGGGGTGGGGTTCCGGATGACATCGGGGCCAGTTCTCGCAAAAGCCGGGGACCTGGCAGCGATCCTGACCAATCTTGAGCGCAACGATGTGCTTTTCATTGATGAAATTCACCGGTTGAACCCAGCTGTGGAAGAAGTGCTTTACCCCGCTCTGGAAGATTTTGAACTTGATCTGGTGATCGGGGAAGGGCCTGCCGCTCGCACCGTTCGGATTGAATTGCAGCCTTTCACATTGGTGGGCGCCACGACGCGGTTGGGGCTTTTGACCACGCCATTGCGGGATCGGTTTGGCATTCCAACACGGCTGCAATTCTATAGCGAGGACGAGCTGCACGAGATTGTCACACGCAATGCGGTTCGGATGGGAACACCTGCAGCGGATGCTGGGGCGCGCGAGATTGCGCGACGGTCGCGCGGCACACCGCGAATTGCCGGACGGCTTTTGCGCCGGGTTGCGGATTTTGCCGTGGTTGAGGGCGATGGCAAAATCACCCGGGCGCTGGCGGACAATGCGTTGACGCGCCTCGGCGTGGATGGGCTTGGCCTTGATGGGGCTGACCGAAGGTACCTTCGCCTGATTGCTGAAGGGTATCAGGGTGGTCCTGTGGGGATCGAGACCCTGAGTGCTGCGCTTTCTGAGAGCCGTGATGCGCTGGAAGAGGTGATTGAGCCGTTTTTGCTGCAACAGGCGCTCATCCAGCGCACGCCGCGAGGCCGGATGCTGGCGGCGCTGGGGTGGCGGCATTTGGGGCTGGAGGCCCCCAAAGCCCCGGGGCAGAGCGATTTGTTTGGCAAGTGATGCCTTCGGCGAGGATATTTTTGGCAAAAAGAAAAGACCTGTGCTCTTGCGCCTCTGACAGGCTTTGATACCAGCAGGATATGGCTGATCTGATTTCCACTGACGACGTAAAGGCGCTGTTTACCCGTGCGGATGGGTCTTACCTCTTTGCGCGCTGGGGGCGACCGATTGTGCCGGTGGTGTTTGGCACCGATGACCGCACGCTGGAGATCGTGAAAGGCGCGGCGGAGGCGGTTGTGCTGATGGCCGGGC
>JBCAZO010000548.1:0-2096 GCA_038532975.1 Pseudomonadota bacterium | reverse complement strand
AGCGCCCCGGCGTTTTGTGATATGCGGTGCGGCCTGTCATTCTGCGGCTACCCCTTCGAGGTGATCTTCCAGCGCATCGGCAGCGTCGCGCAGGGCGGCGAGGGTGTCTTCGTCTGGTTGCCAATAGGCGCGGTCATGCGCCTCAAGCAGGCGGTTGGCCATGCGCGATGAGGCGGTCGGGTTGAGATCGGCCAGCCGCTGGCGCATGTCATCATCAAGGATGAAAGTCTCGGAGAGGCGCTGATACACCCACGGTTCCACCTGTCCGGTGGTGGCGGACCATCCCATCGTATTGGTGAACGCACTTTCGATCTGGCGCACGCCTTCGGCACCATGCTGCAAGAGCGCTTCGTGGAATTTGGGGTTGAGGGCGCGCGAGCGGGATTCAAGCGAAACCTGCTCGGCCAGCGTGCGTACTTTGCCTGCGCCGCGTGTGGTGTCGGAGATGTAGATCGCCGCCTCTTCACCGCCACGCGCGCGTTTCACAGCGCGGGAAATGCCGCCCAGTGTGTCGAAGTAATGGTCAATCGTGGTGACGCCCAGCTCGACCGATTCAAGGTTCTGATAGGCGAGTTCCACGTCGCTTAGCGCGGTCTGCAAGAGCGTGTCATTCGCCGCCGCCTTGCCATCAACACCATAGGCGAAGGATTTGCGCGCCATATAGGCATCGGCCAACTCGTCCTCATCGTCAAAGGCAGAGCTGTCGACCATCATGTTGACGTTCGAGCCATAAGCCCCTTCAGCGTTCGAGAATACGCGCAGTGCGGCGGTTTGCAGATCGCAGCCGATTTTCTCGGCATAGGCCAGCGCATGGGCGCGGATGAAGTTTTGCTCAAGCGGTTCATCGGCTTCGGCGGCCTTGAGCGCGGCTTCGGCCAGAAGCTTGGTCTGCAAGGGCAGCAGGTCACGGAAGATGCCCGAAAGCGTCATGATCACATCGACGCGGGGGCGTCCCAGCTCTTCGAGCGGGATCAGGTCCGCACCGCAGAGCCGCCCGAAACTGTCGAAACGAGGCGTCGCACCCATCAGGGCCAGCGCCTGCGCCAGTTGCTCGCCGTCCGATTTGATGTTGTCCGACCCCCACAGCACGATGGCCACCGTGCGGGGCAGGGTCCGATGCGTTTCAAGCAAGAGCTGCGCCTGTTTGGCTCCGGCGCGGCAGGCAAATTCACTTGGCATGCGGAACGGGTCAAAGGCGTGGATGTTGCGCCCGGTGGGCAGGATGTCGGGCGAGCGGATCAAATCGCCGCCATGCACTGGCGGGGTGAACCGGCCTTCAAGCGCGTGCAGCAGGGCAGGGATTTCCGTGCTTTGCTGAAGCTGGTGATTGACGCGGGCGCGAGTTTCGTCATCGGCGTCCGTCAGCAGCAAGAGAATTTCGGCGCGCGCCTCTTCCGACATGGGCCGTCCCAGTACGTGCAGCCCTTCGGGAATAAGCGCGTCTTCGGTTTCGAGAAGTTTGAGCCAGAGATCTTCAGGCGGGGTGCCGCCCATGTCGACCGACTCGGCCTGTTCGCGGATGAGCGTTTCGATCTCGTCGCGCTCTGGCGCATCCGGGGAGGTGGCACGCCAGCGGGTGAGGCTGTCTTTTAACTCAGCCAGCCCTTTGTAAAGGCCTGCGGTGGCCAGCGGGGGCGTCAGGTGCGAGATCGTGACAGCACCCGAACGGCGCTTGGCAAGGCTCGCCTCGGACGGGTTGTTGGCCGCGTAAAGATAGATGTTGGGCATTTCGCCAATCAGCCGGTCTGGCCAGTCGCGTGGTCCCATCCCCGCCTGACGCCCCGGCATGAATTCCAAAGCGCCATGCATGCCGAAATGCAGGATGGCGTCGGCCTGAAAGCGGTTTCTCAGCCAGAGATAGAATTGCACAAAGGCATGGGTGGGTGCAAAACTGCGCTCAAAGAGAAGGCGCATCGGGTCGCCTTCGTATCCAAAGGCAGGCTGCACACCGACAAAGACATTGCCGAAATGCTGGCCCAGAACAAAGACGCCGCGACCGTCTGATTGCACCTTGCCGGGGGCAGGGCCCCAGACATCTTCGATTTCAGCCAGAGGCGGTGTGCCTGCGACAATCTCATCGGCGCTGACATGGGCTG
>JBCAZO010000547.1:0-2102 GCA_038532975.1 Pseudomonadota bacterium | reverse complement strand
CGGGACGGTTATGCGCAATCTCGTCCGTTTCAATTTTCTCAACAGTCTGAACTGCGTCATGCGCTGGAAATAAAAGCTGAAACACCGTGCCTTCACCCGGTGTGCTATCGACAAAGATGAACCCACCGGTTTGTTTTACGATGCCGTAAGCTGTTGAAAGGCCAAGCCCCGTGCCTTCGCCTGTGCGCTTGGTGGTGTAGAATGGCTCAAACACTTTCTGCACCTTGTCCGCAGGAATGCCCACGCCGCTGTCTTCCACACTGACGCGCACATAGCGCCCCGGCGCCACGATGGCGCGGTCCCGCCAAAGCGGGTCTTCAAGTGTGATGTTTTCCGTGCGCACGCGAATATCGCCGCCTTCCGGCATGGCATCGCGCGCATTGACCACGAGGTTCATCAACACCTGTTCCAACTGACGTTTGTCCGCCCGGATCGATGACAGGGTCGGATCATGGCTGAGCGACAGGGTCACTTTCTCGCCCACCAGGCGATTAAGCAGATGCGTGAGATCCGACAGCATGTCTCGCAGATCCATGATCTCGGGGCGCAGGGTCTGTTTGCGCGAATAGGCCAGAAGCTGGCTCACCAGCGCCGCCGCACGGTTTGCGTTCTGGTTGATCTGCACCAGATCGGCAAAATCCGGATCCCCCTGATCATGGCGCAACAGTAAAAGGTCGCAATGTCCGGTGATCGCCGTCAGAAGATTATTGAAGTCATGCGCCACGCCACCGGCCAACTGACCAATCGCTTGCATTTTCTGGCTCTGCACAAACTGGGCCTCTAGTGATTTAAGCTTGGTCGCGTCGCTGAGCACCGCAATCAGAACTGTCTCACCCGCTTCGGTGGCGCGATTCAGCGTCACCTGAAGAAATACCTCGCGGTCGTTGCGCTTGACGCGCAGGAATTCCGAATGCACGCCTCCGCGCCCCGCCGCCGCATCCTCAAGCCAATCGGGGATTGACCGCCCAAGCCCCTCCATCAGGTCGCTCATGATTTTACCGGAACATCCCTCAACCCCCAGCAAATCACGCGCAGGACGGTTCGACAGATGAATTTCCCCTGTGCGCGCCAGTTTGAGCAGCGGCACCGGTAGTTCATCGAAAAACGCCCAGCCATCGGGCTGACGTTCGGTAGGGGCAATGCCTGGCAGGAAAAACACTTCCCGCCGCCCTGCCACGCCTTCCAGTTCCACCACAAGGCAAGATACCGCGCCCTCACTGCTGTTGATCGTGTTGATCTGCCCCGAGCGCAGCGGCAATTTGGGGAACACACGATCCAGCGTGCGCGCGCGCTCCCCGATCAGCTCACATGCCGCTGTGTTCATGAATAAAACCGACCCGTTGCGCCCGACGGTCATCATTGGCAATGGCATCGGATCAGCCTCACCCGCAGGGCGTTCCGCCAATTTTTCAACACGCCAGATAAAATAATCATCCCGAGCGCGATGTACTGAAATCCGAAAATGACCGTCCCTGGTCACCACATCCTCATGTGCTGACCCACGGGCCACTGCAAGGGATTCAAGACGAAACAGGACCGGGCCGGGATTGGCAATATGGTTTTGCAGAAGACCAGCCAGAGTTTGAAACTCATGTCCTTCAAACAATTGGGTGGCGGCGCGATTGGCATATTGAATAGCACCCTTCGCGCCGGTCACAAAACTGGCCGCGGCGTCTTTGTCAAAGAAAAGCGCCGCGGATTTCAGCGTTTGCAAACCTGTCCTCTGGTCAAACGCGTTCAGAGCAAGGATCAGCCCGGTTGCCAGCAAAAGCAGGACTGAAGTCAGCAAAAGCACCAAAGACGCAAAGTCAGGCACAAGATAGGATGTCAGGAAACATGCCATAGCGACGACAAAGACCGCGCGCGTTCGCGGGCGAAGGCGCGTCACCGTCCTGCGCGCCGCAGTAAACTGCCCTGTGGTGTCTGCCAAAACTGCATCCCCGTTGCTGCGTGTCACCCACGTCTTTGGGGTGCAAGTTTTAAGGTCAGATTAATCGCAGGCAGAAATACACGTCAAGGTTGTATTTTGATGGCTATTCAGGTTGCGAAAGGCACGTCAGAAAGAACCCATCCCCTTGCTCAGTCACAGGCCAGGACTTTTG
>JBCAZO010000546.1:0-2107 GCA_038532975.1 Pseudomonadota bacterium | reverse complement strand
GGATCGTGCCCGCTGGCTGCAAAGCATTTCGCGGTCCGGTGATCTGGGTGGGCTTTATGCGGATATGATCGGTGCGGCGATCCGCAATCTGGAAGACACCTTCGCAGGAATAGATGCCGAGCGGTTGCAAACGGCGGCGCAGGTCATTTGGAACAGCCGCCAGGTGTTCACCCTTGGCGTGGGCGTGAACAATGCCAATGCACGCAACTTCACCTATCTCGCCTCAACCGGTATGAAGCAATTTCATGCCATTCCGCGACCTGGCTCGGTGGCCACCGATGATCTGGCCTGGGCCAATGAGCGCGATGTGCTCATCGCTATGACCTGCCGCCCCTACCGCATAGAAGTGATTGAGGCAGTAAAGCTTGCGCGAGAGCAGGGCATGACCATTGTCGCTATTTCTGACAGCCCGGCCAGTCCCATTATCCTGCAGGCCCATCATGGCTTTGTTGTATCGGTCGATACGCCGCAGTTCTTTCCCTCATCCATCTCGACCATTGCGCTCTTGGAGACGCTTTTGAGCTTTGTCATCGCCGTGGCCAGTGATGAGATTGTCGAACGGGTTGAGAAGTTCCACAAACGCCGTCATCAGCTCGGCATCTACCAGGAGGAGCCTGAATGACAGCACCCTTGGTCAAATCACTTGAGGCTCGCTATTATACCGACCCTGCGATCTTTGCGCAGGAAATAAGCGGCGTCTTATCGCGCACTTGGCAATTCGCCGGACATGTTGGGCAAATCCCCAATGTCGGCGACTATTTTGCCTTTCAAATCGCGGGTCAGAACCTCTTTTGCATTCGAGGCCGCGATGAGGTTGTGCGCTGCTTTTACAATGTCTGCCAGCATCGCGCTCACGAACTTGTCGCTGGCACCGGCAACACCCGTGTTGTTGTCTGTCCCTATCACGCCTGGACTTATGAATTGACTGGCGGTTTGCGTGCCGGGCCGAACATCAAATCCGTGCCGGGATTCGAGAAAAGCCAGATTTGCCTGACGGAAGTGCGTTGCGAGGATTTCAACGGCTTTCTCTTCGTCAATCTTGATGACAACGCCGCCCCTATGGATGACTGGTTTCCCGGCGTACGTGAAGAGCTGCGCGCCTATGTCCCAAATATCGACGAGCTTGCCCCACTGGAATGGGTGGAAATCCCGGAAAACTGCAATTGGAAAGTGTCGGTCGAGAATTATTCGGAATGCTACCATTGCTCGCTCAACCATCCGACTTTTGCCCAAGGCGTGGTCAAGCCCGAAACCTATGACATTCAGCCGTTGGAACAGGGCTACGTTCTGCGCCACACGACCGAGTGCCAGAATCTGGACGACATGACCTATCCCATTGATATGTCTGTGCAACATGCTGGTGAATATCGCTCCTGGTTCCTCTGGCCGATGGTCAGTTTTCAGTGTTATCCGGGAAATGTGCTCAACACCTATCACTGGCGAACGAATGGTGTGGACCGCTGTACTGTATATCGCGGCTGGTTCACCGAAGATGGGGCAGAAAGCGAGGTCGTTCGCAAGCTCGCCATTCAGGACCGTGAAACCACGGTGGAGGAAGACATCCACCTCGTTGAATCCGTGCAACGCGGCCTCAACTCACGCGGCTACCGGCCCGGGCCTCTTGTGCTTGACCCGGCCTGTGGTGTGAATTCGGAACACTCGATTGAGAGGTTGCAGGCCTGGATGCGGGAGGCGGTGGATGGGTGACCAGATGCTGATGCCCGAAACCTGGCGCCCTGAACATAAGCTGTTCCCACATCAAGTGGGTTTCACCTGTCCTCCCTTCGACTACGACGCGGCCCCCAGTGATTTCCTGCGAATGGCCCCCGACACCGTTGGCGTGCATGGCTGGATGCTGCATGTGCCGGACTATGTGCACGAGCTGGACCAGCGTCGCCAAAACTTTGGAATGCTTGAGGATTTCGTTCATCTATGCGCGCGCAACGGTGTCGATGTGGCCGGGCAGGTGGGGTCCAACTGGGTACATGCCTGCGGGCTTGGCGTGAACGGTGTGCGCGATCATTGTGCAAGGCTTAGTGACCAATACGGCGTGCGCTTTCACATGGCTGGCTACACTATGGTCGAGGCCTTGCGCGACATGAACGTC
>JBCAZO010000545.1:0-2107 GCA_038532975.1 Pseudomonadota bacterium | reverse complement strand
GGGGTGGATTACTCCTTTGAGGCGATCGCCTTTGCCCAATATTCCAAAGAGGGCAGGGCCATGCGGGCTGTGGCTGATGACCATCAGGCTGCGCTCTCCGTGGGCATTTCTTTGAATTTCATCTGGGTGATGGTCTGGTCGTTGGCGGGGATTGTTGCGCTTGTCGCAGGCATGATGTGGGGTACCAAATCTGGGGTCCAGTTCTCGCTGTCTTTTATTGCTCTCAAGGCGTTGCCGGTTCTGATGATCGGCGGGTTCACCTCTATTCCCGGCGCAATTATTGGCGGTTTGATCATTGGGGTGGGCGAGCAGCTCTTTGAATTTGCGATTGGCCTACCGTTCTTGGGCGGGGCCACGCAAAACTGGTTTGCCTTTGTGCTGGCCCTGATAGTGCTGTGTTTCCGTCCACACGGGCTTTTCGGCGAAAAGATTATCGAGAGGGTGTGACCATGCAAAAGATCATTGCCATTGCAAATGTCATCGCCTGGTCTGGGTTTTGGGCCTTTGGATATCTCGCCTTTACTGCAGGCGTGAACAACACTGACCAGATGGTCACAGCCGCCATTTTGGCTGCGCTTGGTGGGGGTGTTGGGATGCTCGCCTATTTCTGGCTTATCCGTCATTCCGAAGATGTGGGCTATGCACGGGCACCCAATCGTGCGGCCAAGCGCGAACATGATGACCTGACCGAGGAGAGCATCTCATGATCTATCGCGAGTCTGGTGATTTTTCGACGACCTACAGCCAGGACAGCCAAACCTTCCCAATCAAGTTTGATCGCTATTGCTATTACGCGGTTCTGCTGATTGCCTTTGCCATCGTGCCCTTTGTCATCAATGACTACTGGGTAAACGCAATTTTCCTACCCTTTCTGATCTATTCGATCGCGGCCATTGGATTGAATATTCTGACAGGCTATTGCGGTCAGGTGTCCTTGGGCACAGGCGGTTTTATGGCCGTTGGTGCCTATGCCTGTTTTAAGCTGATGACCGCGTTTCCCGATGTGAACATCTTTTTTCACATCATCTTGTCAGGTGGGATCACGGCCTTTGTCTGTGTGCTCTTTGGCTTGCCATCCTTGCGGATCAAAGGGTTCTACCTCGCCGTGGCCACGCTGGCTGCGCAATATTTTTTGGTGTGGTTGTTCAACAAGGTCAGCTGGTTTTACAATTATTCTGCCTCCGGTCAGATTAACGCACCGGAGCGGCTGATTTTTGGCTTGCCAGTGACTGGCGCAGAGACAGAGCCATGGGTGGCCTATCTCTTCTGTTTGATCTTCACTGTGGTCTGCGCGATTGCGGCACGCAATATGACGCGTGGGATACAAGGTCGCCAGTGGATGGCGATCCGGGATATGGATATCGCGGCCGAGATCATTGGAGTGAATCCTTTGAAAGCTAAGCTGACCGCATTTGCTGTCTCCGGCTTTTTTGTTGGTATTTCTGGTGCCTTGTTCTTTGCGGTTTATCTGGGCGCCGTGGAAGTGGGCGAGGTGTTTGGCATAAACAAATCATTCCTTGTGCTCTTTATGGTGATCATTGGAGGCTTGGGGTCCATCTTTGGTAGCTTCGCCGGCGCGGCCTTTCTGGTGCTACTGCCGGTTTTCCTGAAAAACGTTTTCGTTGGGGGACTCGGCTGGCCGACGGATCTCGTCGAACATCTGCAATTCATGATTGTGGGTGCGATGATCATCGTCTTCCTGATCCTTGAGCCACACGGGCTGGCACAGCTTTGGCGTGTGGCGAAAGAGAAATTGAGACTATGGCCCTTCCCGCATTAGGGCGGGGCTTGCGTGGGTCGTCACCCACAAACGAGTTGGACGCGCGCGCGTTCATGAAAATGACATCGGATAAACCAAGGGAGGATATAAACCGATGAAACAGAAACTACTGACCGCGATTGCGGCGACCATGATGGCGGCAAGCCCGGCGCTGGCCGATCTTGTCATCGTCGACACGAGCTATCGTACCGGGCCCTATGCTGCGAACGGTATTCCGTTCTCGGACGGCTATCAGGATTACTTCACCCTTGGTCGCCTCATAGCACTCCACACCCTTTTCAGTGTTGTAACCTGTCTCGCATTCCACAACGCGCACGGCCTCACCAC
>JBCAZO010000544.1:0-2110 GCA_038532975.1 Pseudomonadota bacterium | reverse complement strand
AATGAGTCTGTGTTAATCCGAGATTCTAGTCCGTGACTGGAGTTAAGACGTGTGATATTCCGATCTGACAGACCTGCGCGATCCCGTCCAAAGTCTCACGGCTGTAAACCGCGCCCGTCGGGTTGTTAGGGGAATTGATCAAAAGGCTCTTGGCCCCGTTCGCCACGGCGGCGATATCCGCCGGATCAGGCTGAAAATCCCGCTCGGCGCGGGCCTGAACCGCCACGGGGTGCGCGCCCACGCCGCGGATCGTGCCGGGGTAGGTGGCGTAGTAGGGATCGATGAAAAGAGCCGTATCGCCTTCATCACAGGCCGCGTGATGGGCAGCAAAAAGCCCGGCCTGCCCGCCAGGCACCACCAGAACATTCGCGGGTGTCGTTTCCATTCCGGTGCGCGCACTCACCCGGGCCGCGATGCGTTCGCGCAGATTGGTGTTGCCGGTGAACATCGAATAGCCCACATGCCCGGCCTTGGCCGCGCCATACATGGCGTCCAAAATCGAGATATCCGTGCCGATGTCATGCTCGCCGATGGTCAGCATGGCAATATCGATGCCCTGCGCCTGCATGTCCTTGGCGCGGTAATAGACATCCCAGCCGTCAGAGCCGCCGCCGGTCAGCCCGGTGATCCGTTTTGAAAGCGCCATCTCGCACCTCCTTGGTGACATGCAATCTGGCGGACTTGGCCTGCGCCCTTGGGGGATGTCAACCCATGCTCACGCGTCAGCCGCCTCAGGCGCATCCCCCATGAGGTATCGCGGACCAGCCCCCCGATGCGCCGCGCGGTCTCTCGGGTTGTAGAGCGCACAGGATTTCAACGAGAGGCACCCACAACCGATGCAGCCATCGAGCCGCGCCCGCAGCTTTTGCATTTGCGCAATCCGCGCATCCAGCGTCGCCCCGAACCGCCTTGAGATGCGCGCCCAGTCGCGTTTGGACGGCGCGCGATCCTGCGGCAGATCGGAGAGCGCCTCGCGAATCTCTGCGATGGAAAAGCCAAGCCCTTGGGAAATCATCACAAAACTCAACCGCCGCAGATCGCCCCGCGTATATCGCCGGTGCCCGCCCGCGTTGCGATCCGGAAAGACAAGACCCTCCTCCTCGTAATACCGGATCGCCGAAGGCGGAAGGCCTGTGCGCTCGGACACATAGCCGATTGTCAGACCGCGAGGGATCAAGCGACTGTTTTGCATCATGATTTTCCGTATTGATCTCAAGTTTACTTGAGAAATTAGGATAAAACCCAAACAGACTCAAAGATAAAGGATTCTCCATATGCCCCTCGAACATGTGAACATCACCGTTCCCGACCCCAAAGCCAGTGCCGCGACCTTATGTGAGCTCTTTGATTGGCACATCCGCTGGCAGGGCGAGGCGCGCAACAATGGATTTACCGTGCATGTGGGCGATGACGAAAGCTATCTCGCCCTTTATGCGCCCAGTTTCGCGCTCAACCCCGAGGCGCAACGGTACCACCACGTAGCAGGTCTGAACCATGTTGGCGTGGTGGTGCGTGATCTTGATGCCGTCGAAAAACGCGTGATCGCAGCGGGTTATAGCCGGACAGACCGCGAAGACTACGAGCCGGGCCTGCGGTTCTATTTTGACGGACCGGACAATATTGAGTTTGAAGTGGTGCAGTATGGATGAGGGGCAGGGGAATACCGCACCCTAGGCACGGGATCGAGGGCCGCAGGCCCGCCGTGCCAGCGACGGACCGGTCCGGTCATGCCGGAGGCATGCCCACGGTTGTCGGCGCACCTCTGGTGCGACGGGCCGTCGCTTTGGCTGGCAAATGCGCGCCGATCATTCGATAGGCATATTTGGCCGGGATAAAGCGCCACCGCACTCATGATGGCCGCGCCGTCCCCCGGTCCGCCGCTGGCACAGCTTGAATCCTGAGGCACGCGCGCCACAGGGCGGTCGCGTTGTTGATGCCCCGCTTGACCCAAGCCCACCCCCACGCTTATACGTCCTCTCATGACGACGATCTGCATCATTATCTGCTGCATTACCGACTGAGATATCTCAGGCGGGCCGTCCTCTATTCCATCCTTATGTTTTAGTTGCTAAGCCCGCCGCGGGATCACGCGCGCGAGGACGCTATGGAA
>JBCAZO010000543.1:0-2111 GCA_038532975.1 Pseudomonadota bacterium | reverse complement strand
CCTATTTTGCGCGCCCCTTTCCAGCAATCGTTGCGGCTCTGACCATTATCGTCGGCTTTAAACACTTCTCGGACGGTGCGCAGGTTCTGATAGAAGACTACGTCCACGGCACAGCGCAGAAAATCACGATCATTCTGGTGACTTGCCTAAGCTATGGAGCCATGGCCACAGGCCTTTTTGCCATTGCACGGCTGGCGCTGTGAGACCGGAGTAAACAACATGGCATCTTACGAATACGAGACACATGATTATGACGTTGTGGTCGTTGGCGCAGGTGGGGCCGGGTTGCGCGCCACACTTGGCATGGCCGAACAGGGCCTGCGTACAGCTTGCATTACCAAGGTATTTCCAACTCGCTCTCATACCGTAGCAGCACAGGGCGGCATTGCAGCAAGCCTTGGGAATATGGGGCCCGATAGCTGGCAGTGGCATATGTATGACACCGTGAAAGGCTCTGACTGGTTGGGCGATACCGATGCGATGGAATATCTCGCTCGCGAAGCGCCCAAAGCAGTCTACGAACTGGAGCATTACGGCGTGCCATTTTCGCGCACAGAAGAGGGTAAGATCTATCAGCGCCCCTTTGGTGGTCACACCACAGAGTTTGGCGAAGGACCAGCCGTGCAGCGCACCTGCGCCGCCGCAGACCGGACCGGCCACGCTATCCTGCACACACTTTACGGTCAAAGCCTGAAAAACAACGCGGAGTTCTATATCGAGTATTTCGCCATTGATCTAATGATGTCCGATGATGGCATCTGCACAGGCGTTGTTTGCTGGAAGCTAGACGATGGCACGATCCATGTGTTCAACTCGAAGATGGTTGTGCTGGCAACCGGTGGCTACGGCCGCGCCTATTTCAGCGCCACATCGGCCCACACATGCACCGGTGATGGCGGCGGCATGGTGGCACGCGCCGGACTGCCGCTTCAGGACATGGAATTCGTTCAGTTTCATCCGACCGGCATTTATGGCTCCGGTACTCTGATCACCGAAGGTGCGCGAGGCGAAGGTGGCTACCTTACAAATTCCGAAGGCGAACGTTTCATGGAACGCTATGCCCCAAACTACAAAGACCTCGCACCCCGCGATTACGTCTCGCGCTGTATGACTATGGAAATCCGCGAAGGGCGCGGCGTCGGAGAAGGCGGTGACCACATCCACCTGAACCTCAGCCATCTGCCACCCGAAGCTTTGAAGCTTCGCCTGCCAGGAATTTCGGAATCGGCCAAGATTTTCGCCGGTGTAGATGTGACCAAACAACCGATCCCCGTTCTGCCAACGGTGCATTACAACATGGGCGGTATCCCGACGAATTACTGGGGTGAGGTTCTTAACCCTACCAAGAAGGACCCCACCGCCGTGGTGCCAGGTCTGATGGCTGTGGGCGAAGCGGGGTGTGCCTCTGTGCACGGCGCGAACCGTCTGGGATCAAATTCTCTCATCGATCTTGTTGTGTTTGGTCGTGCCTCGGCTATTCGCGCAGGCAAGGTTGTTGATCGCGAGAGCGCTGTGCCGTCAACAAATGTCACCCAGGTGGACAAGGCGCTGGGTCGGTTTGATGGTCTGCGCCATGCCAATGGTGCCGTGCCCACCGCCGATCTGCGGCTTGAGATGCAGCGCACGATGCAGGCCGACGCAGCAGTGTTCCGCACGTCCAAGACATTGTCTGACGGTGTCAAGAAAATGGATGCCATCGCGGCCAAGATGGATTACCTCAAGGTCACAGATCGCAGTCTGGTGTGGAATTCTGATCTGATGGAAACGCTTGAGTTGACCAACCTGATGCCCAACGCATTGGCCACAATCGCCGGGGCCGAGGCCCGTAAAGAAAGCCGTGGTGCGCATGCACATGAGGACTTCAGCACGCGCGATGACAAGAAATGGCGTGTTCACACGGTGGCGAGAGTCGACGGCAAGTCGGTTGACCTAAGTTATCGTCCCATCATCGAGGACCCACTAACCACAGAAGCTGAGGGTGGTATCAGCCTCAAGAAAATCGCGCCCAAGGAACGGACGTTCTAATGCGCGCTTTGTTGGTATTCACAGCGCTTGCCTTAACAGGCTGTACCGCGGCGAACGACGCAGCTGACACTTTGGCGCGCAATCAG
>JBCAZO010000542.1:0-2115 GCA_038532975.1 Pseudomonadota bacterium | reverse complement strand
CGATAGCCCCAAGAGTGCGGCCGCACAGGCGTATTTGTCTGGGGGCTATCGAAAAACAGGTCTGCCGGGCTGTGTTCAGCCAGTTGCCCTTTTTGCAGAAAGACCACATCGCTGGCCAGCCTGCGGGCCTGTCCAACATCATGGGTTACAAATACCACCTTGGTGCCTTGCTCCGCAGTGTCCTTGACAATGCGCTCGATCATCTGTGTCGCACCGGGGTCAAGATTGGCGGTCGGCTCATCCAGCATCAAAAGCTCTGGTGATGTGACCAATGCCCGTGCCAGCGCGAGTCGTTGCTGTTCTCCGCCCGAAAGGCGCCGCGCCGGGTGATCGACCTTGTCCAGCAAACCCACCCGCCGCAGTGCATCCCACCGCAGGTCCTCTTTGGGTAGTCCCCGGGCGCGCAGGATGAAATCAATATTGGCCGCCACCGAACGGCGCAGCAAAACCGGTTTTTGAAACACCAGCGAATGCTGACATGTAACCTCAGGCGTGAGCGGTTCTCCTCTCCACAAAATACGCCCGGCACTTGGCGATATCAGCCCATGCAGCAGTCGCAGAAAAACACTCTTTCCAGCGCCGTTGGGACCCATCACCACGGTGATGCCATCTCCTTCCAATCGCAGCGTGACGTTGTTGATCAGACAATGCGCGCCGTCCTCCAGACGCAGGCCATCCGTCACCAGTTGCGGTGGCGTTGTCTCGGTGCTTGGCGCCGTACTGTGCAAAACCGTATCACGCATAGGCCCGTCTTTCAGCACTCAGGCGCACGCCCTGCACCGCGGCATTGATGCCAAGCGCCAGAACCATCAAGACAAGTCCAAGGGCCAACGCCAGGGCCAGCTCGCCGCGCGATGTTTCGAGCGCAATCGCCGTTGTCATCACTCGCGTCACATGATCGATATTGCCGCCGACAATCATCACCGCGCCCACTTCGGCAATAGCCCGACCAAACCCGGCCAGAGCCACAGTGCTCAGGGCATAGCGCGCGTCCCAGATGAGGGCCGTCATGGATTGCCAGCGGTTCAGGCCAAAAGCTTTGAACTGTTCAGCATATTCTGCATTCAGATCCTCCAGAACCTGCCGCGACAGGGCGGCGACGATGGGCGTGATCAGGATCGTCTGCGCAATGATCATGGCCGTGGGCGTATAAAGCAGCCCGAGAAAACCCAAAGGTCCGGCGCGCGACAGATGCAAGTATACAAGCAACCCGACCACGACAGGCGGCAGGCCCATCAAAGCATTCAGAGCGACAATCGCCGCCCCGCGTCCGCGAAACCGGGACACGGCCAGGAATGCACCAAGCGGCAATCCGATCAGACAGGCGAGCACAGCCGCAGTGAGGCTGACGCGTAAAGACAGCAAAACAATCTCGACCAGATCGCTGTCGGCGCGCAGCACAAGCTCAAAGGCCAGGCCAAAAGCTGTTCCAAAATCTTGCATCGACTCCCAGTACTGCAAAATTTTCAGTACAATCGAATAAATCGGAAATTTTGCAGTCAATCAACAGAAACATCTTCCAACACACCTCCCTATGCGCATCACATGGCGAGGCACTGAAATTTCCACTTGTTTTCCGCAAACCCGACCCCTAGACAGGCCAGCGGAGACGTGGCCGAGTGGTCGAAGGCGCTCCCCTGCTAAGGGAGTAGACGGGAAACCGTCTCGAGGGTTCGAATCCCTTCGTCTCCGCCACCTAAAAACTTAATATATTTATCAGCGTTTTATGGTATATCAACCACACGTGTTTACCACACATGTAGCAGCTATTTCTGAGATATTTTTTTACTAACGTGCAAATTGAACTTTGTGCAAAGACGGCAGCACGGTTGCTATGCAGCTGATTTTCTGTGTCAGAAGATCGTTATCAGGTCATTGGAGACGCTCAGTAACAGCCTAGTATGTATATTTGGTATGATAGGCACGTACTTGATCCAAGTTTTGCAATAGTTTGGGGCTGTCAATGCCGATAAAACCACCAAGTCGATTAGTGCTACCTTCCGCTGATCAATGCATTTACTGCGGCGCACAAGATGACGGGTCTACAGAACACATCATTCCACGCAGTCTTGGAGGTGTCATAGAATTGCCAAGGGCAACGTGTAATTCCTGCAA
>JBCAZO010000541.1:0-2130 GCA_038532975.1 Pseudomonadota bacterium | reverse complement strand
GTCAAAGGTGGCGTTTTTGGCGTTATCGCCGCGCTCATGGGGTGCTATTACGGCATGGAGTCAGGCCGCGGCGCGCAGGGCGTGGGCCGCGCCACCAAAGGCTCGGTTCAAGCCGCCGCCGTGCTCATCCTGGCCGCGAATTTCATCCTCACGGGGGTGTTTTTCTCGATATGATTGAACTCAAAGACGTCCACAAAGCCTTTGGCGACAATCACGTTCTGCGGGGCGTGAACCTCAACATCCCCAAAGGCACGTCGATGGTGATCATCGGCGGCTCGGGCACGGGCAAATCCGTGGCGCTGAAATGTATTTTGGGGCTGATCCGGCCTGACAGCGGCCTGATTACGCTGGATGGCAAGGATGTCACCAAGGGCGACCGCGATGCGTTTCTGGCGCGATTTGGCATGCTGTTTCAGGGCGGGGCGCTCTTTGACTCCCTGCCCGTCTGGCAGAACGTGGCCTTTCGCCTTTTGCGCGGGTCTCTGAAACGCCCCAAGGAGGAGGCGCGCGAGATTGCCATTGAGAAGTTGCGCCGCGTGGGTCTGACACCCGATCAAGCCGACAAGTTTCCCGCCGAGCTTTCAGGGGGGATGCAAAAGCGCGTAGGGCTGGCGCGCGCCATCGCCGCCGAGCCGGAGATCATCTTTTTCGATGAGCCGACCACCGGGCTGGACCCGATCATGTCGGGCGTGATTAACGAGCTTATTCGCGAAATCGTGGTCGAGATGGGTGCCACGGCCATGACTATCACTCATGACATGACCTCGGTCCGCGCGATTGCAGACAACGTGGCGATGCTGCACGGGGGTAAAATCCGCTGGACCGGCCCTGTGGCCGAGATGGACGCCTCTGGCGATCCCTATCTGGAGCAGTTCATCACAGGGTCAGCGGAAGGGCCGATTGAGGCGGTGCGGTGAATGATCGCGTTCAGCCTGTTTTTCGGCTCATTCATTTACGCAATACTGACCGCACAGGTCGCCACCGGTTTTCCTCCGTTGTACAATGGCTGGGAACATAAGCCTCGGAAAAATGAGATAACTAAGAAGCTCTTTCAATCGGTTGGATTGTACTTCCTGCTCATAGCTGTAAGCTTTGGACTAGTACTGCTTACCCAGATAACTGACTACCAAGCGGCACTCTTTGCATTGGCAGCCTTGTTTCCAGCAATTGTTGGTTGGCAAGTTAGGCGATTTGTCAAAAGTGAGTTCAAAATGCCGTTTCCTTTTATAGATTTCTTTTGTCCTCGTTCGATGCGCACCAGAGGGGTTTTTGTGCGCTTCCCGATGTTGCTCTTCGACCTCTGGACACTAGGACTAGCGATCCTCATGGGTTCGTTACCTTTGCTGAGCCGTTGACGCGGCATTCTGAGAAAAGCCTAAACTTTTCTGAAAAGTTTAGGCAAAAGCCTTTAGAAGGCCTTTGCGGCCGCTCAAAACGGGAACCGAATGCTCAAATACCTCAACCTCACGCTTCTCATCCTATTCCCCATCGCATGGTTCGCCCCGCTGATGCGCGCCGGGCTGCTTCCGCTCTTTGGGCTGTCTGAGATTTCCGTCATCACCGGGCTGCAATCGCTGTGGGAAAGCGATGTCTTCCTCGCCCTGCTCGTCACCTTCTTCGCCCTTTTCGCGCCATACCTCAAAACCATTGGCCTTGCGCTCATTCATTTCGGTTTTCTGCGCCGCTCCACCCTGCCGGTGCTGCATATTCTGGGCAAGCTGGCCATGGCCGATATCTTTCTCATCGCGCTCTACATCACGATCACCAAAGGCATCGGCGTGGGCCGGATTGAAACGGCCTGGGGGCTTTACCTCTTCACCGCCTGCATTCTCGCCTCAATCGCCATCGGGTATTTCACTGAAAAGAAATCCCGGCCTCAAGCGGCCTGAGCGGCATTCGCGTTTGACGCCTGCCCACGCATAAGGCATCACCAAGCCCATGGGCAAAACGGCTTCTTTTTCCTGCACCGCCTGTGGTGCCGTGCATTCCAAATGGTCGGGGCGCTGCGAAGCCTGCGGGGAATGGAACACGATTGTGGAAGAGGCGCCGCTCTCCACCGGCCCCGCCTCGAAATCACTGGGGTCAAAACGCGGCACGGCCATTCACCTCGCTGATCTGGCCTCCGAAGAA
>JBCAZO010000540.1:0-2140 GCA_038532975.1 Pseudomonadota bacterium | reverse complement strand
CAAGCCGGTTGAGATCGGGGCCGGAGCGGACGACAAACACATCTTCCGGGGCCATGCCGCCACGCTCATGGGCAATCTGGCGGTAGCTTTCATTGGTTGAGATCACCACATCAGCACTGCGAAAGGTCCATTTCTCAAACAGCACCATCAGCTTCCAGAAAAACCCGCGGCGGCCGAACTTGGCCTCGTAAAGCTCGGGGTTGATGTCGTGATGATCAAAGATCAAGCGCTTGCCAAAAAGCTTGAAGGGCAGCGCCACCAGAAAGATGAGATCGGGCGGGTTACAGCCCTGGATCGTGTCGAAGCCATGTTTGCGCGCCACTTTGAGCGCGAGCCGCATCTCGTGAAAGAGCGCCGCACCATATTCCAGCAGATAGCCTACCGCCCCGCTGGCATCGAGCGGCAGGGTGTGGCGGTAAATATGCACGCCGTCGATTTCCTCGTAGCGGTCCTCATAGCCCTTGCCCGTCGGGCATATCACAGCCACCTCCGCACCTGCTGCCTTGAGGGTCCGGCATTCATGCCAGACGCGCCGGTCAAAGGGCAGCGGCAGGTTTTCCACGATGATGAGCACCTTGCGCCCCTCAAGTGGCCGGGCCGCGCGCACCGCATCCATGCGTGGTGTCTCAGCCGGTGTCGGGGTGACCTCTTTCGCAGTCGGGCTCACGGCAGTTGTCCCACATGCCGGATATCTGTGCCATCAGACAGGGCAAGCTCATTTACCGTGGCATTGGCCGCAATCACCCGCGCATAGGTCGTACTTTCAGCATGGGTCTTGCCCACCAGAAGCCGCTCCAGCACCGGCAGCTGACTATAAGCGTAGCCCAGGTTGGCCCCGATCAGCTGATCGGCCTTCACACCGGGGTCATAGATATCAAGCTCAAAGCCAGCTGCGAGCAGCTTGCGGGCAAGGTCCACATTCGGGCTTTCGCGCAGATCATCCGTGCCAGCCTTGAAGGCCAGCCCGGCCAGTAGCACCCGAGCGCCAGGTTCCAGACCAGCAGAGGCATATTCAAAGATCCGGTGTTTATGCGCCTCGTTTGAACCCAGCAGGCTATTGATTAGCGGCAGGTTCGAGCCGGTATCGGCGGCGATATGCTGTAACGCGCGCACATCTTTGGGCAGGCAAGAGCCGCCAAAGGCGCCACCGGGGCGCATGTAATAGGGCGAGATATTGAGCTTGGTGTCGGAGACAAAAATCTCATGCACCTGGCGCGCCGAGATGCCAAGCGAGAGGCATGTGCGCCCCACCTCATTGGCGAAGGCCACCTTGACCGCATGCCAGGAGTTGTCGACGAATTTGGTGATCTCGGATTCGCGGTAGCCCACCACGAAGGTCGGCGCGTCGATATTGGCGTTAAGCGTTTCCATCGCCTGGGTATTCTGGCCATCCCGTGTGCCGATGACAATCTTGGGCGGCTGAAAGTAATCCGCCACGGCAGAGCCCTCGCGCAGAAACTCAGGGTTATAGACCACCTCGATAAGCTGATCGGTCTTGTCCCCCAGAGCCGCCCTGAAAATCGGCAGAACCAGCTCTTCAACGGTACCGGGCCGGAAGGTCGAGCGATAGGCCACCACAAGCGGTCTGTCACGCTTTGTATCTGCTGCTGCCGCGATCTGGCGGGTGACATCAGCGATATAGCCCATATTGTGCGAGCCATCCGCCGCCGAGGGTGTGCCGACACAGACAATCGCCAGATCGCAATCGTCCAGATGCGAGCCAATGGTCGTATCGGCGTTGATCCGGCCAGCGGCCAGCGCCTCTTGCAGCATTTCACTGACTTTCGGTTCAACGATTGGAGCCATGCCGTCGAGAATTGATTTCACCTTGCGGGCACTCACGTCGATGCCGATGACATGGTGTCCTTCGCTTGCAATACAGCAGGCGGCGGTAAAGCCCACATATCCCAGTCCGAGAACCGCGACTTTCATGACAGGCCCCCTGAAACACGTAGGGCATAAATTCCAGACTTGCTCATAAAATATCTTTCCGAAAATACATTTTCTTACTGACTACGCTGGGGTCTATATCATGCGGGTAGCGGACTGGGATATGTGGGCTTTACCGCCGCCTGCTGTATTGCAAGCGAAGGACACCTTGCGGGCACTCACGTCGATGCCGATGACATGGTGTCCTTCG
>JBCAZO010000539.1:0-2143 GCA_038532975.1 Pseudomonadota bacterium | reverse complement strand
ATTTCAACGTGTTGGCAGGCGTTATTGTCATGGCGTTCGGAGCGCATTTTATTGGCATTTACCGTATCAAGATCCTCGACCGGGAAGCCCGCCTTGATGTGGGCGATCAGGGCGGATCGTCTTCGGGAGCGTATATCCTTGGCCTCGCCTTTGCCTTTGGCTGGACGCCGTGCATCGGGCCGCAGCTGGGCGCAATCCTGTCATTGGCCGCATCTGAGGCTTCTGTCACACGCGGTACTTTCCTTTTGGGTGTTTATGCCATTGGCCTTGGCGTGCCTTTCCTGCTTTTTGCGATTTTCCTGCCGAGGCTCGGGGGGCTTATGGCCTGGATGAAGCGCCATATGGAGCAGATCGAGAAGATCATGGGGCTGCTGCTCTGGACAATCGGGTTGCTCATGCTGACGGGTGGTTTTTCGGCCTTCTCCTACTGGCTGCTCGAAACCTTCCCCGCTTTGGCCTATGTCGGCTAAACTCTTACGCTGATGCATAAGTTGCGCTAACCTGCCTCGCAACAGAGGTCCGGAATGAGCAGTCAGCCCACCCCGCAAATCCGCACGCGCCGCGTGTTCTACATTCCGGGATATGACCCGTTTCCGCCCCGGCGGTATCGTGAACTTTATCGCAAGGAAAGTGCAGCACAGGCAGAGGTGTCCGGGTACGACATTGCGCTGAAACCTCAAGCTGAGGGGGCGGGCCGCTACGGATGGCATGTCGATGCCACGATTGAAGGTCAGAAGGTAGAGACCGACATCACCGTTCTGATGTGGTCCGATATTGTTCAGAACAGCATGGAACGCGGGATTGCAGGAACTTATGTCCTGCTCTTGCGCACCGCTTGGACATACATCACCTCAGGCGCTCTTTTTCGACTTATGCGACTTCGCAAGGGACCGGTGATTGCCGCGCTCTACCCGGTTGGATTTCTCCTGGTGCAGCTCATCTTGTCCTTTGCGGCCGGGGCCGCCACGATCTGGCTGGGCAAGACATACCTGGTTCCGTGGCTGGGACAATTCGGCGATGCGGCCTCGGGTATCGCCGGTGTTGTTGTCTTTGTTGGTGTTCTGAAGTGGTTCAAAGCTCAGGATGGCAGGTTCTTTGCCTATTACCTGATGCAGGATTATGCCTATTCAGCCCAATTCAAGGGGGCCAATCCGCCGGAGCTGGAGGCGCGGATGGCGGAGTTCGTGGAAGAAATCGCCGCAGCCTTGAAAGGCGATGTCGATGAGGTGCTCGTGGTGGGCCATTCCTCGGGCGCGCATCTGGGAGTATCGGTTCTGGCTGATCTTTTGCGGCAGGGGGGTGTTCCGGACAAAGGCCCGGTGCTGTCGTTTCTGTCGCTGGGGCAGGTGGTGCCGATGGTGTCGTTCCTGCCCGACGCGCATCGGCTGCGGTCCGATCTGGCCTTTCTCAGCACGCGGAAGGAACTGAGCTGGGTCGATGTCACGGCGCCGGGGGATGGCTGTGCCTTTGCGCTTTGCGATCCGGTGAGCGTGTCGGGGGTGGCACCCGACGGCAAACGCTGGCCGCTGGTGATCTCAGCGGCGTTTACCCAAACGCTCAGCCCTGAACGCTGGCGCGCGTTGCGTTGGCGGTTTTTCCGGCTGCATTTTCAATATCTCTGCGCCTTCGACCGTCCCGGCGACTACGATTATTTTCAGATCACCGCCGGGCCGCTTAGTTTGGGCGCGCGGTTTGCAGACCGGCAGCCATCGCCAAGTCGCATTGAGACACCGGCCTCGCGCTACACGAGCGTGGCTGCATGACCCTGCCACCCAAACCACCATCGCGGCAAGGACGCGTGTCGCTTTGGCGGTATATGCGTCTGTTCAAACAGGATCTGCTCTCGGCCCAGCCCGCGCGGCTCTACCGCGCCTGGATGGCCGAGTTTCGCACGCCGTTCTTTCGATCTTACCTCTGCAACCAGCCTGATCTGGTGAGCCTGGTGCTGAAAGAGCGCCCCAATGATTTCCCCAAGTCGGACCGAATTCGAGAGGGCCTGGCGCCTTTGCTGGGCGATTCGGTGTTTGTGACCAACGGCGAGACATGGAAGCGACAGCGGCGGATCATTGACCCCGCGTTTGAGGGCGGGCGGCTACGCGACACGTTTCCCGCGATGCTGGCCGCAGGGCAGGGTGCGGTGACG
>JBCAZO010000538.1:0-2148 GCA_038532975.1 Pseudomonadota bacterium | reverse complement strand
AAACTTCCCAAGTTCGGACTGTATTTGCATGTCCAATTTAACTAGGTTTTCGTCTTTTTCCTTACTCTCTGCTGAAAGTTTGCTGGCAATCTCTGCAAGTGCATCGGTCACTGGTCCAGAATGAGTATCACTTATTGGTCCGATGATTTCCCGAATTAACTTACCTATCGTTGTGCCTGCGGCAAACTTCGCTACATCCTCTGTCGCGTTCTCCATTGCACCTATAAATATAGGCTCTGGGAACAGGTGCGAAATCGCAGCATCGATTCCAGCTGGATTTACATCCCAGGAACTCCCTTCTGCTTCGTTTGTTTTAAGAACTTGAAGAGGAATATCTTTGAGCTTTGCATCCTGCCCAACTTGAATTCGCCTAATTTGAATTTTTTCGTTCACCACTAAAGGTTCTATTTTTGGCCGATGGGCATCTCCCAAAGATGCCAAAACTTCTTCGTCTACACCTGTGATCTCCGCTGATACAACGACTCGGTTGCCTGGATCAAAAAAATCCGAGCGTGGAAGAACAGATTTTTTGACGAGCCAATCCAATGCCTTGAGAATATTAGTTTTTCCCGCATTGTTGTATCCAACCATCGGGGTAAATGGGGCAAACTGGAATTCGCCATTTATGATTGATTTGTAGTTTTCAATCTTAACTTTCGAAATCAAATGCATATCTGCTTTCCCAACTTATTTCTCGCTATGCGGGAATTTACAGTATCATATACACGGGGTTGTGCCACCCCATCGACACCCTTCCCGACCGCACCTATCCTTCCTCCCTCTAACCAAGGGAGACCCATCATGACCCAAACCACCGGTGGCTGTCTTTGTGGCAAGGTCCGGTTTCGCGCCTCGGGTGCGCCGGGCCGTGTGGGGCTATGTCATTGTCTCAACTGCCGCAAGCATCATGGGGCGGTGTTTTATGCCGCCGCAATCTTTCCCGAACGCGCCGTCACGGTCACGGGCGACACGGCCTCGTATAAGGGTCGGCATTTCTGCCCCGTCTGTGGCTCCTCTGTTTTCGCCAAGACCGGCGATGAGGTTGAGCTGCATCTTGGGGCGCTGGATGACCCGGATCAGTTTCGTCCCACCTATGAGCTTTGGACCTGTCGGCGGGAAAGCTGGTTGCCGGACCTGGATGGCGTGGAGTGCTTTGAGCGGGATCATCCCACCACCAAATCGTAAACAGGGTATGACCGACCCGCGCGGTGTCTTAATCCGCGAAAAAACCGTCATCCGCACCGACGTGATACCGACGCAATACCGACGTGAAACCGATATCCCGAATCCCTTGTTTTACGGGCGTTAACCCTGAGTCCTGCGCATGCGATGTTGCACGGCGGTCGGGACCACCGGGCACAGCATGTCAGACGTTGGGACAGGTCAGGTGGAGGTCGGTTCTTTGCGCTCTTCGTCAACGATTTCCGCCTCGACGATCTCTGGCTCATCCATGGCCGCCTCGTCTTCCACCACCTCGGCCTCGGCCACTTCTTCCGGCTCTTGGGACTTATCCTCGATGGCCCCCACAATCAGCGGCAGCATCTCAAGCCCGGTGCTTGACGTGAGCGTCGTGGCAGGTGGCGAACGCCAGGTAAGCGTATCAAAAGACTGACAGTTTTCGCAGGCAGGCACCCATTCCGAATGGATGTGTTGACAATTGTCACAGACCCATTGCGGCCCCCGCGGCGCCGTCAAAGCCCGCGCCAGCCAGCCTTTGACCACGCTGTCTGGCGCCCCTTCGCCCCGTTCCACAGCGGCCATGATAGTGAGCGACCGGCTGTCCGGCTCCACCTCTGCCAGGTCCCCCAAAGCCCGCCGCGCCGCCGGAAAATCCTCCGCCGCAAGGTGCAGTTCCGCCTCAATAAGCTTAGTCTCGCGATTGTCCGGATGCTGCTTCAGCAACTTCCCAAACCGCTTGATCCGCGCCTCCGGCGTTTCCTCTGATTCGATCTCCGCAAACACCGCCGCCAAATCCGGATGCGGCTGCGCGCCCCACGCTTTGCGTATCACCCTGCCAGCGTTGCGTTTATTGCCTTGCTCAAGATACCCACGCGCCGCCAGAACCGCGGCGGGGACCAGGTCGGGGGACAGGCGGTTGGCCTCAATGCTCGCCTCACGCGCCTCGATGCTGCTGCCCTCTTCCAGGAT
>JBCAZO010000537.1:0-2150 GCA_038532975.1 Pseudomonadota bacterium | reverse complement strand
CGATATCCATCGTTTGTCACCAAATCGCCCGATCTAGGCATTTCCGCGGACGGCACGATCAGTGCGGGTCAGCGACTTCTAGGACAGCTCGGCGTTGTGATGCCGGAAAACCGAGATGATCTTATTCGCGAAGGCGGCGTGATGAAAATTGTCGCGCCTCCAGTGTCCAAAACGCGATATCCATCGTTTGTCACCAAATCGCCCTCTGCCGATAGAGAGAAAGATCCGGCCCGGCTCAGTCGTTCGCCATTTGGCGTTTCAATCAAAAAGAACCCATCGCCCTGTATCGCCACATCCAACGCAGATCCGGTTTGCGTCAAAGTGCCGGTGACAAGCGATGTCTGACCGATATTGGCTGTGGCCATAGACAGGGATGGCGCGTTTTGGGTGCGTGACACATGTTCCGAGAAAATGATGCCCTCGGCGCGATACCCGGTTGTCGCGCTATTTGCGATGTTGTTCGCCACCGTTTGCATTTCGCGCAAAAGTCCGGCCTGACGGTTCAATGTGGTGTATCCCGTGGCTTCCATCTCAGCCCCCGATCATCAGTGGCACAAGCCGGTCTTGAAAAAACGCAACCAGTGTTTGGCTCATGAAGCCCATGGTGAGCCAAAACACAGCCACGATTGCTGCAAGCTTTGGCACAAAAGTCAGAGTGAGCTCTTGGATAGAGGTCAGTGCTTGGAACAGACCGACGAACAGACCCGCCACCAACGCAACGCTCAGGATTGGAAGCGATGTGATCACTGCCACCCACAAACCTTGCTTCAAAGTGTCAAAGAAAATGGTTTCATCCAGCATGCGCCTACACCGGCATCCGCAGGATTTCCTGATAGGCTTCGACAACCTTATCCCGAACAGTCACGGCGGTTTCCACGGCCAACTCCGTTTGCGCCAGCGCCTGAACCATTGCATGAGGATCAGCTTCACCTACCATGGCGGCTGTCGACATGGACTCGCCCTCTTGCAAAGTGGCGGCAAAGTCCCGCGCCAGATTAAGGGCCACATCACCATATTGAGTTTGGGCATTGCGCGGTGCAGTGGCGGGTCGTGCAGATGCGTAACTGTGCACTGCGTTGATTGGGTTCATGTCCATTCTGGACTCCTTTTTTAGAATTTACCGCCGCAAGAGATCGAGGAGGCTTGATGACATTTGTCGGGCTTGATCAAAAAGTTTCAGATTGGCCTCGTAACTGCGCTGCGCTTCTCTGGCGTCGGCAAGCTCGACAACAAGGTTCACGTTTGAGCCTTTGTAGTGACCTGTTGCATCGGCCAGCGGATGGCTAGGATCAAAAACCTGCTGCAGTTCGGTCTTGCCAAGCTGCACAGGGCCAGCTTCCACGCCGCCACCCTTTTGCCCGCCGCGGACCGCTTCAAAAGAAACCGTTTTGCGCCGATAGCCGGGTGTATCCACGTTTGCGATATTTTCCGACAGATGTCGAAGCCGCTGGCTCTGGGCCTGCAGTGCACTCGCTGAAACTGAAAGAGATTTGCTGAATTCTGTCATCCGCCAGACCTCATTCAGCGGCCCAATGACGTGCGAAGCACGGTCATCGCAGATTTGTACACAGCGATGGCACGGTCATGCTGACGTTTGACATCCACAGCATGAAGCATTTCCGTCTCAACCGACACGCTATTACCGTTGGGATCGGTTGCGGCATCCTGGCGCGTGATGACCTCGAATGACCTCTGTGCCGCGTTGCCATGCATATGTGATCCACGGGTTGCTTTGGGTGCGAATCCGTTTTCTTTCGAATGGATATGCGCCTGGAAGGCGGGGATGTCCTTTGCGGCGTATCCCGGAGTGTCTGCATTCGCCATATTCTGCGCGATCACGGATTGCCGTGCGCCGGCATGCATGGCCGATGCCTGTGCGATACGGAAGATTTCCAGATTTTTAAACATTAGGGATTCTCCCTTGTTGCCTAAATCAAGGCTTAACCCTGATTCCTTTAGAAATTGTTTTCAGAAAATCATTTGGAGACTCTGATGAGCTTGATTGAACTAACTGCGCTCAAAAATGAAATTTCGACATTGGAGCTTGTCCGATCTGTTGGCCGAGTATCATCGGTGGATGGCACAATGGTACGTGTGGCGGGATTGTCGGGCGCGGCGCGCCTGGGCGACCGTGTGCGCATCTTTTCAAC
>JBCAZO010000536.1:0-2156 GCA_038532975.1 Pseudomonadota bacterium | reverse complement strand
TGACTTGCACCGCCTTCATAGCAGGCGGTCGTTGCAGCATCGAGGGTTGCCCCGGTCGTCATCACGTCATCGACAAGCAACACAGGGCGGCCCACCAAACGGTGCCGCCTCTTCGGATTGACGTCGATGGAGCGGTGCAACGTCTCGCGTCGCTCTTCCTTGCTCAAGCCATCCAAAGAGCGAGTTTTGATTTGTCTGATCAGCAGGTCTGGGCAGCAAGCATTGCCAGTGTTTTCTGCTATGCCACGCGCCAACAACGCCGATTGATTGAATTTCCGCTTCAAAAGACGGGTCCAATGCAAGGGCACAGGCGCGATCAATGTCTCATCGCGCAAGAGGTCCTTGGCCGCCTGTGCCAGCCATTTCGAGGCAGGGGGCACAATATCATGCTGGTCGCCATGCTTTAGAGAGAGGATGATCTTGCGGCCCATGTCGCGATAAAGGATCGCTGATCGCCCCTTCGCCCACGGTCTAGGCTCTGCGATGCAGGCGTCACAGACCACCTCATCGTCTGAAAACGCGCCTTGCTGCGGGGAACCGCAAGCATCGCAAATCACCCCCCCCACAAAATGAACATCGCGCCAGCACGACCCGCACAATCCAAGGTCGCCGTCGACCATCCGACCGCAGCCGAGGCATCTGGGGGGATAGACGGTGGATATAGCCGTTTGAATAAGGTGATTTACGCCCATATTCTGTCCTTATGGATCACCGGAAAAACCTGATCGACACCAGCCTGCTTGCCATTCGCCGGGAAAGGGCAAAACCCGAAGCCCTGTTTCTGCAGAAGCTGGCGGCCGACGAGGTGCAGGATCGGCTGAATACAGTTAACAGATCCTTTATGCGACCCGCAGTTGTGACGCCTTTTCCGTCGGTATGGGACGGTCGTCTCGGCCCGGACGCAACCATAATCACCGATGCCGATACGCTCGATCTGCAGTCGGAGGCGCACGATCTTGTCGTGCATAGCCTCGGGCTTCACTGGTCGAACGATCCGGTTGGGCAGCTCATCCAGTGCCGTCGCGCGCTAAATCCGGACGGCCTGCTTCTGGCCCTTACGCTTGGGGGTCAAACCCTGCACGAACTAAGAACTGCGTTGGCAGAGGCTGAGGTTGCGGAAATGGGCGGCCTATCGCCGCGCGTCGCACCGATGGGCGAGATCAGGGACCTGGGGGCACTGCTGCAACGGGCGGGGCTCGCATTGCCAGTGGCGGACTCGGCACCGATTGAAGCGCTCTACGATGACATGTGGCACCTGATGCGTGATCTGCGGGCCATGGGGGAAACAAATGTGTTGACGGGTCGTTTGCGCAAAATGTCCGGTCGGGGGTTCTTTGAGCGCGCCACCGAGATCTATCGAAACGCCTTTGGCAAAGAGAGCGGCAAAATTCGCGCAACTTTCGAAATCGTCGTGTTGACGGGGTGGTCGCCGGATGCCAGCCAACAGCAACCCCTGCGGCCCGGCTCCGCTCAGGCTCGTCTGGCTGAGGCATTGGAGAGCACCGAAATACCGTTGTCAGATTGACGCGACCTAAAAACCGGTTATCTGACCAACATCGGGTAAGAAGGGACGCGCTTTTGATGCTGGACTCACGAAAGACCGCTGCAAAGCCAATTCACGCGGCGGATGATCATCCGGCAATTCCTGCTGAACGGGTCGGCATTCTTCTGGCCAATCTGGGCACGCCAGACAATTACGATTACTGGTCGATGCGGCGCTATCTCAACGAATTCCTGTCAGACAGGCGTGTCATCGACTATTCCCCGTGGATCTGGCAGCCTCTGCTGCAGCTCATCATCCTGACAAAACGGCCGTTTTCATCCGGTGCAGCCTATAAGTCGATCTGGAACAAAGAGCAGGGCGAAAGCCCATTGATGACAATCACCAAGGCGCAGACCGCGAAGATCAGAGATGCCATGCACGACCGCTACGGCGATCAGGTAATGGTCGATTTCTGCATGCGTTACGGCAATCCGTCGACCAAATCCAAAGTCAGGGAAATGACCAAGGCCGGTTGCCAAAAGATCCTGTTTTTCCCGCTGTACCCGCACTATGCCGGAGCGACTTCGGCCACTGCGAATGACCAGTTCTTTCGGGCGCTTATGGAAGAAAAGTGGCAGCCGGCGTCACGCACAGTGGAACCCTATTACGAACA
>JBCAZO010000535.1:0-2163 GCA_038532975.1 Pseudomonadota bacterium | reverse complement strand
CGACAGACAATGGCATTTTGCAAGCCTTCCGCAGCCGGTTTCGTCCTTGGGAGGATGGCCCTCTTGATGCCACTGATTGCGCCTTGATGGCGGATCTTGCCCATCGTTTTCCATTTGACGCCCCGTCCCCGGCCGCCTAAATATCCAGATCGCGCGGAGGGTCGGACGGCCGCGTGAGGGCAACCTCGCGAGGAAAGTCCGGACTCCACAAGGCAACGGTGCCGGGTAACGCCCGGCCGGGGCAACCCGAGGGAAAGCGCCACAGAGAACAGACCGGCCCGGATTTCCGGGCCAAGGGTGAAACGGTGGGGTAAGAGCCCACCGCGGGACGGACAACCGGACCGGCATGGCAAGCCCCACCGGGAGCAATGCCAAATAGGGACCGCATATGGGCTGTCTTGGCCCCGTGGTCCGGGTTGGCAGCTAGAGCCTGCGGGCAATCGCAGGTGCAGATGAATGGCCGTCTCGCCCCGCTTGGGGTCAGACAGAATCCGGCTTACAGGCCCTCCGCGCGTACTCATCCAAAGGTTGTTGATCTGGCTCAATGCAGGCTAATTTTTAAACCTTAGGTTGGCTCGATGGGTATGGTGGCATCCTAGAATGTGGGACGTGAAATGAATAAAATTGTATTCCTATCTATGGCACTTGCAGTGTGTGCTTGTGCCAAGGCACCTGAAAACATCGCAGCTGTGCCGATCGAAACCCAATCTTTTGCAGGCATGTCTTGCAGTCAACTGAACCAGAAAAACATAGAGCAACAACAATTGCTTAAAGCCTTATCCTCACAACAAAAGCAAACTCAGGCCGGTGATGCCTGGGGTGTTTTTCTATTGGGTCTGCCAGTTTCCAGCATGTCAGGTTCCGACAAGGAAACCGAAATTGCCGTCACAAAAGGACGCATAGATGCGATTGAGCGCCGCAAAGGCCAGAAAGGCTGTACTTAACGGAAACAGCTTGCCTTCTTAAAGGTTGCGCTTGACCGGATTATCCGTGCACCCCACTCTCGCGGCATGGATAACCTGAGCGCGACCATCTCCATTCTGGGCGACCTGATCGCCTTTCCAACCATTTCGCCGGATAGCAATCTCGATATGATTGCTTATCTGGCAGAACGGTTGGAACACACGGGCGCGCGTGTGGACATCTACCATGATGAGACGGGCAAAAAAACCAACCTATTTGCCACTTTGGGCCCGGATGTGCATGGCGGCATCGTGCTGTCGGGGCATACTGATGTGGTGCCGGTTGCCGATCAATTCTGGTCAAGCGAGCCGTTCGAGATGGACCATCGCGACGACAAGCTTTTCGGACGCGGCACATGCGACATGAAAGGGTTTATTGCTGCAGCCCTGGCTATGGCGCCGGTCTTTGCAGAGCGTGTTGGCGAGCGGCCAGTGCATTTTGCATTCACCTATGACGAAGAGACAGGTTGTTTCGGGGCGCAGGCCCTTGTCGATCAGTTACAAAAGATGGGCGTGCGGCCCAGCGTCGCCTTGATCGGCGAACCCACTTCGATGCGGGTCATTGAAGGGCATAAAGGGTGTTACGAGTATTCCACTCATTTCACGGGACTGGCCGGTCATGGCTCTGCCCCTGATCTGGGCGTGAATGCGGTAGAATACGCCGCACTTTACGTGGCCCGTCTTTTGCATCTCAAAGCCGCCCTGCGCGACCGTGCGCCGGAAGGCAGTAGGTTTGAGCCGCCCTGGACCACAATTAGTGTCGGTGCGCTGCATGGCGGCGTTGCGCATAATGTGATCCCGCCACGCGCCACGGTCGATTGGGACATGCGACCGGTTCAGAAATCTGATGCCGATTTCGTCAAATCGGACCTTCTCCGGTATTGCGACGAAGAACTGCTGCCTGCGATGCGTGCGATCTCCGACGATGCGGAGATAATGACGGAAGTGATCGCCGAGGTCGAAGGGCTGGAGCCCACCACCGAGAATGAGGCGCGCGACATCTTTATGGAACTGACCGGGGCCAACGGGGCTGGCCTGGTTGCTTTCGGCACCGAGGCAGGTTTGTTTCAGACCCTGGGCCTTTCCGCAGTGGTCTGCGGGCCGGGGTCTATCGAACAGGCGCACAAAGCTGATGAGTATGTCGCGATAGACCAGCTCTCGCAATGTGTCGGGATGTTGGAGCGACTCAGCGCCCGCATCG
>JBCAZO010000534.1:0-2167 GCA_038532975.1 Pseudomonadota bacterium | reverse complement strand
ATTATCCCCGCAACTGTGAGCGACGCCGACGCGAAGGAAAAGTTCGGTGAATTCACCACCGTGCTGCCTTACCTTCGGACAACCAAGGCTCCGGCCTGATTGTCGTGAGTTAAGTCGTCGCGCAGTCCTGAAAGGCTGCGCGACGACCCATTACGGCCCGACGGCGCCCTGCCATGCCTCTTGCAGCCAAGGAGCCGGTCCTATCCTTCGATACCATTTGCCCCCTTGGCCCCGCAGCGCTTCGTCCATCTTGGGCGTGCCTGCAAAGACGACGATGCGCGCGCCTTTGGGAAGGCTGGGATCGGAAAAGAAACTGCGAAAGTGCCGTGGGACACAGTGGTTCTTGAAACTGACACACCACTCTGATGGCCAATAGCTAAGGGCGCCGCGTTCCATCAACTTCGCACTCTGGAACTGCTGCGAGATCTCATATTGCTCCATCGCCGCTTCCGGGTTCGATAGGTATGTATCAAGAATGTAAGCGTGCGCCCCAATCTCGTATCCAAAGACCGACGAATTGCCGACCGCGTGAAGAAACGCGTCACGATCGGCGTTGATGCGCCGCAGCGGCTTGGCCCGGAACAGATCATCGTCACGGATCATCCGGATGCCGTCGCCGAAGTCAAAAAACGTATCAAGGCCGCCCACGATCACCAAGTCGAGGTCGAGGAACAGGGCCTTGCCTTCCAACCCGAACAGGTCGTTCGAAAAAAGCCCCAACTTTCGCCACCGCGTATCGGTCTGCCCGTCCGGCAAGCCGAGTTCGGGCAAGGGAAACACTTCAATTTCCGGGTCCAGACCGGTTCGATCGTCCGTGAAGCAAATGAACCGATGGGTCAATGAAAGATGCCGCGCCACCCCCCGCCGCAGGTTGTTCACGTATTCGGGGCCATAAAGTGTGCCCCACTTCATGCAAAGGACGCTGACGGTCATACGAAGGGGCATCTCATGGTCGGGCTTCCGTTCGATAGGGCAGCACCGCTGCTTAAACCTTAACAGTCACAAGGGCAATTCGGTCGTCGACTTCAACTCTTTCAAAACAAACGAGCTGTGAAGCTCGCGAACAAACGGGCTGCGCAGCAAGGTTTGAGTCATAAAGCGTTCGTAAGCCTCTACGTCGGCGACCCGCATCTTCAGGTGATAGTCTGCCTGGCCAGAGGTGGCAAAACACTCGACGATTTCGGGATGCCCTTCGATCAAGTGGGCAAAGCCCGCGACGGTATCCTCGGAATGATCGGTCAGTGAAATGAACGCCAGTACCGTAAGCTTACAGCCGACCTTTCCCGGATCCAGTAACGCGACGCGCCCTCTTATCACCCCACACTTCTCGAGATCGTTTAGCTTGCGCCAAAGGGTGCTTTGGGCGATTCCAGTTCGGTTAGAAATCTCTCCCAAAGAGAGGCTGCTATCGCGCTGAACCTCTCGGAGTATAGTCTTTTCCGTACCAGAAAATTTCATAATAGCCCCAATAGTGAAAAATCCTGACCATCTATTGCATGGCGCGGCGCGATTTGGAAATCAATCTCGCCACGGGGCCGTTAATCTAAATGTCAGGAGGATTGCGCCATGCCACTGAGCACTGACTATGTTTCCAAAATCGCGGGCCCGGACGGCCGCTTTGAATATTCGTCGGCGGAAACTGATGTTTGGCGCGATCTTTATGACAGGCAGATGGCGCGCCTTCCGGATAGCGCCTGCCATGCATTCCTCAGCGGGCTTGATAAACTTGGCATGAGCCGGGACGCTATTCCGCAGGTTGTCGATATCGATGCACACCTAGCGGCGATCACGGGCGCGGGTGTCAAGGCGGTGGATGCGCTCATCCCGCAAGATGAGTTTTCCACCCTCCTGAGCGAAAGACGCTTTCCGGTCGCAACGTTCATCCGCAAACGTGAGCATTTCGATTACATCAAGGAACCCGACATCTTTCACGAATGCTTTGGTCACTGCCCCATGCTCACCGACGATGCGTTTTGCCGGTTCATGGAACGGTTTGGGCGTGTGGCGCTTGATCTGGGCGATGACTACTCGGCCCATCTGTTCCGGCTGTTCTGGTTCACTGTCGAATTTGGTTTGATCCGTGAGAATGGTAAGCTGAAAGCGTTTGGCGCGGGCATCATCTCAAGCCCTGAAGAGCTTGACTGGGCACTTTCTGGCAAGCCGGAAG
>JBCAZO010000533.1:0-2171 GCA_038532975.1 Pseudomonadota bacterium | reverse complement strand
CAACCGTTACTATTACCAACATTCCATCCCGATGAAGGACGCCGCATTCATGTCTCGGGTCACTGACCCCGCCCTGCGCCACCAGTGGCGCTCGCGCATCGAAGACCATGACGGGACGGATGAGAACGAAGGCGGGATCAAACGCTGGCTACGCCTGGCCGAAGCTGTCGGGCTGGACCCGGGCTATGTCGCATCAACGGATGGGGTGTTGGCAGGCACAAAATTTGCTGTGGATGCCTATGTACGATTTGTGCGCGAAAAGACCTTGCTGGAGGCTGTTTCAGCCTCGCTGACCGAACTCTTCGCTCCAAAGATCCACGCCAATCGCATCCAGGGCTTGCTGAAGAACTACGACTTTGCCGATGACAGATCGTTGTCGTACTTCAAGAACCGTTTGAAAGAAGCGCCCAAGGATGTGGCCTTTGGCCTGGCATGGGTGCTGGACAACGCCGACACGGCGGAAAAACAGGACATGGCCGCAAAAGCGCTCGAATTCAAAACTGATGTGCTCTGGTCTCAGCTTGATGCGTTGTGGGGCGCCTATGTCGAACCGGGGCGTATTCCGCCGGGCGCATGGAGACCCGGCACCGGCCTTCTGCTCAAGGCGGCATCGTGATGGAACCTGGCGCGGTCCCTGTCCTGCCCCGCGGTGTCCGCCTGCACTTTGATAAGGTGCGCGACACCTGGGTGCTGCTGGCCCCCGAGCGCGCCGTGACACTGGATATGGTCGGTCACGCGATCCTGTCAGAAGTCGATGGGAGGCGCAGCCTTGGCGAGATCACCCAGTGCCTTGCTGAAAAGTACAACGCGCCCGTCAAACAGATCGCCGACGACAGCTCCGACTTCCTGAGCGCCCTGCGCAACCGCCGCTTTCTGGATGTAGCTGAATGACCGCACCACCTCCCATCGCGATGTTGGCAGAGCTGACGCACCGCTGTCCGCTGTCGTGCCCTTATTGCTCCAATCCCGTGGAGATGGCCCGGCAGGACGCAGAGTTGGACACCGATACCTGGATAGGCGTCTTTCACGAGGCCGCGGAATTGGGGGTTCTGCAACTGCACCTTTCGGGCGGCGAACCGGCCTCGCGCCGCGATCTGGTGGCATTGGTCAAAGCAGCCCAAAAGGCCGGGCTATACACCAACCTGATCACATCCGGCATCGGTCTGACCGAACGTAGGTTGGCTGAATTGGATGATGCCGGGCTCGACCACATCCAACTGTCGCTGCAAGGTACAACACCGCAAATGGCGGATGAGATCGGCGGCTACAAGGGCGGCTACAAGCGCAAGATGCAAGTAGCCGAATGGATCGGCGCAATTGGCTTTCCTTTGACGCTGAATGCGGTTCTGCATAGGCGCAACCTGCATCAATTGCCGCGCGCCATCGAAATGGCCATCGAAATGGGTGCGCGGCGCATCGAAGTGGCGACGGTACAGTTTCACGGCTGGGCCCTGAAGAACCGTGACGCGCTGATGCCGACACGCGAGCAAGCCGTGGAGGCCAGCCGCATTGTCGCGAACGCCCGCAAGGAGCTGAAAGGAACACTGGTCATAGACTACGTTCCCGCAGACTATCACGAAGACTTTCCAAAACGTTGCATGGGCGGCTGGGGCACCAGCGGTCTGAACGTCGCGCCAGACGGGCTGGTCCTGCCGTGCCACGCGGCACAATCCATCCCGCATCTGATGTTTGACAGTGTGCGCGACAAGGGGCTGTCAGACATCTGGTACCACGGCTCGGCATTCGAAGCGTATCGGGGCACGGAATGGATGGCCGAACCGTGCATGTCCTGCGAACGAAAAACCGTGGATTTCGGCGGGTGCCGCTGTCAGGCGATGGCGATCACCGGCGATGCCTCTGCCACCGACCCAGTTTGCGTCAAATCCCGGCACCATGGCGCTTTGCAGGCTCAGGCCGATGCACACGCCGCGCAAGACGGCGCGGCGCTTACATATCGGGTTGCACCACCGAAGTAATCCCTTTCACAGGGACCGTTATCGCAACAAAACCGCGTAGCAGCGACCCGCAATGGCAGACGGCCCCGGCACGCCGGAAGTGTCACATCCTTTTGCGCGCGCCATGCATTCATCCACATGGGTTGGCGTCCTGCAGCAGATTGTGTCCACAAGGACGCAGCCAAGCTCTGCGATACCCCCCAATCCAAGGAAGAT
>JBCAZO010000532.1:0-2173 GCA_038532975.1 Pseudomonadota bacterium | reverse complement strand
CTTGTGCTGGTGGGGCGGTCTATAGCCCTGCGATGACCGACTTCATCTTCATGGTGCGCGACAGCTCTTATATGTTCGTCACAGGCCCTGACGTGGTCAAGACCGTGACCAATGAACAGGTCAGCGCCGAGGAACTGGGTGGAGCCTCGACCCATACCAAGAAATCCTCTGTTGCCGATGGCGCGTTTGAAAACGACGTCGAGGCCATGGCCGAGGTGCGCCGTCTGGTGGATTTCCTGCCGCTCAACAACCGCCAGCCCGTGCCGGTGCGCCCCTTCTTTGACGATGTGGACCGGATGGAAACCTCGCTTGATACGCTGGTGCCCGACAATCCCAACATGCCCTATGACATGAAGGAACTGATCACCAAGCTGGCCGATGAAGGCGATTTTTACGAGATCCAAGAGGATTTCGCCAAGAACATCATCACCGGCTTTATCCGCCTTGAAGGGCGCACCGTGGGCGTCGTGGCCAATCAGCCGATGGTGCTGGCCGGGTGTCTCGATATCGACAGTTCCCGCAAGGGCGCTCGATTTGTGCGGTTCTGCGATTGCTTCGAAATTCCGATCCTGACGCTCGTGGATGTGCCCGGCTTCCTGCCTGGCACGTCACAGGAGCATGACGGCGTTATCAAGCACGGCGCGAAACTTCTCTTTGCCTATGGCGAGGCGACGGTGCCGAAAGTGACCGTGATCACCCGCAAGGCCTATGGCGGGGCCTATGTGGTGATGTCGTCCAAGCATCTGGCGGGCGACATTAACTATGCCTGGCCCACCTCGGAGATTGCGGTGATGGGTGCAAAAGGCGCGACCGAGATCATCCACCGCGCCGATCTCGACGACCCCAAAAAGATCGCCCAGCACACCGCCGATTATGAGGCGCAGTTCGCCAATCCGTTTGTCGCCGCCGAGCGCGGTTTCATCGACGAGGTGATCCAGCCCCGCAGCACGCGCAAACGGGTGAGCCGCGCTTTTGCTGCGCTTCGCAACAAGAAGCGCAAACTGCCGTGGAAAAAGCACGACAATATTCCGTTGTGAGGTCGCTCGGATGGAGATCAGTAAAGAACGTCGCGAGGCTTGGGAAAACAACCCTGAGAATTTGGTATTTGAAGAAGCGCTGTCGCCGGAGATAAAACCTTCTGGTGAATTAGATTTGGAAAAACTTTACCAGCTTGCTGAAGCCAATGGCCTTGGTGGCTTGAGAGAAAGATATGCGGGGCTCAATCCTGGTCAGGTGCGCATGAGTGTCGGGAACCAACTCCGTCCGATATGGAAAGCTAACAGGCTTGTTGGAGTTTCTGGAAACCCTATACCTTTTTCCGAAGCCGAAACATCAATTTGGGAAAACCAGGCCTTCACCATTGCCCATGCCGATGACGGCGCGTTCGTGGGCGCAGGTTTGCGTGCCTTCTTCGAATATCGCCATCTGGGCATCGCCGAGGCCACGGGCGGCAAGTTCGGCGCGCACGTGATCCGGGCGGTGCCGGGGATGGAGAGCCCGGCGGAATGGCATTCGCATGAGCTGGAGTTCCAGATGGTCTATGTCACTCAAGGGTGGGTGGTCTTTGAGTATGAGGGCGAGGGAGAGCATATTCTCCGCGAGGGTTCTTGCGTGCTGCAGCCCCCCGGCATCAAACACCGCGAGGTGCGCCATTCCGATGATCTGGAACTCATTGAGATCACCAGCCCGGCGGAATTTGCCATGACGCCGGAAGATGCACCTGCATGAAACTGGCGCGTCTGACATATCCTGTCCTAGCACTGTGGGGGAGTATGGCCCTTGCGGTGACGCCGGAGGATGTGCAAACGCGCATCTCAGACGCCAGGTTTGAGACGGCCACAACCGTGCTTTTCGAGGCCAAGGATGGCTCCAAAAAACAGCGTGAAGTGTTTCTATGGGTGTATCAAACGCGTTTAGGGCAAATCCTGAATTCCCGTGCGCCGAATGAGGCGGAAACCGCCGAGCTAAAGCGTATCTGCAAGCAGATGCATAAAGTGGCGTCGAATTCCAGAGTCGGGGCGTTTGACGCTTATGGCATCGAGCTGGCCAACGGGCGCGGGGATACTTCGCGCTTGCCAAGCTCAAAGCGGGTGGTGTTCTTTTTCTGGGATGAAGGGCGCTGTGCCACACCCAGCCAGGGTAGAATTGAATGACATGCCGGGCGGCATATCTG
>JBCAZO010000531.1:0-2181 GCA_038532975.1 Pseudomonadota bacterium | reverse complement strand
CACGCCAATCAATGTCAGCGATGCGCCGTTTGCCAGCCCGGCGAACACCATGCCGCCCAGAAGGATCGACAAGGCTCCGGAGGCGATCAGAAGAAAGAGCCGTCTGGAGCGTTCCATCTGTGTCGCCATAATGATCCGCAGCACACCTTCGACGATGAACGTTGCCCCGAGCAAGACGGTCATTGCGATGATCCCTCCAAGCGGGTTGGCGAGAAACGCAACACCGGCAAGCACATAGAGCAGACCGGTCAGCAACTCCCACCACACGCCTTCTGCCTTGAGGTTCATGACAGCGTGCACCGTGGTGAACACCCCAGCGGTTAGAAAGATGCTGCCAGTCATCACTTCCACCGTGAGAGTGGAGGCAAATGGGAATGCGAGAGCCGCAATGCCGGTCAGGACCATGAGCAGCCCGAGCGCCATCATCCAGCCTGGATGAACAGTTTTCAGCTTGACCGTGAAGGCAGCATCGCCACTTTCACCTTGTGTCTCAGATAGTGACATGGGTTTATCCTCCCTTTGTGACATCAGTTTGCGTAGGCGAAGGGCGGCATCGCCTTGAGCGCGGCTTCACTTGCGTCTGCCAGGACCACCTTGCTGTTGGTATCGGCGTCGAAGAGATGCGCGGGAACGGCGACCCATTTGGAGCCAAGTCCCAGAAAGCCTCCAACTTCGAGGATTGCGAGACTGACCTCGCCCTCGACGCCGACGATGAGGTCATGCACCGAACCAACAACCTGATCCGCGCCGTTGTAGACATCCGCGCCGATCAGCTTGTTGGCGCTGTAGCCATTGGCGTTGATCGCGGCGACGTTGACTTCGACGCCCAGGACAGTCTGGCCAGCCACAGGCGCTGTGCTATCTGCCATGGCCGTAGATGCCATGAGCACAGCACATGTGAATATAAAGTTTCTCATTGGTCTTCTCCGAGGTTCAAAGTGTTATGCATCGATCGACTTGGCGACATGCTCGCGATAGGTGGCCACTGCGGCGTGAAGAGCATCCCAATGGCGTTTGGCCTGATCATGCGCCTCAGTCACAGCGTCTTCGCCTTCGCGGTCGATCCGCTCAGCCAGGTCCGTAACCTTCTGTTTTGCATCGGCGAGGTCAGCCTTCAGCTTGACGACTTGCGCGGTCGTCCATTTGTCGGCCGCTTCGCCAGCATCTTTGATCTTCTGTTCAGAGGCTTTCAGTTCTGCCTCAACGCGGTGATAGTCGTCTTTGGCTTTCTGGATAAAATCGGAAAAAGAGGTCATAGCGTGTTCCTTTGTCAGGTTTGAGATGTGTTTAAGCTCGAAGCATCGAGCCATGGAACAAACCTGCCAGACGGCGCAGCTTTGCCTAAGTGAGTCACGGTGACCTTGCGTTGAAGGCTTCTCAGAAACTAAAGTTGACCTGGGAGGAAAGCGCCCTTGTCGCCTGCCATCACATCATCAATTGAGCCCAGCGTGGTTGCAGAACAGCTCAAACGCGTGCTCGCAAGCCCGCATTTCAGCGATACCACGCGGATGAAGCGCTTTCTGTCACATCTGGTGAACGAGGCTCTTGCCGGGCGGGCGGATGAATTGAAGGGCTATGCGCTTGGGCTGGACGTCTTTGACAAACCCGATGATTTTGATCCGGGCCTTGATACGATTGTCCGTGTTCAGGCCAACAAACTGCGCACGCGGCTTGATCTTTACTATAGCCAGGAAGGCCGTGGGGATCCTGTGCGCATCCACGTCCCAAAAGGGTCTTACGCTCCGGTTTTTGAAATCGCGTTTGACCCCGAAGCATCGGTTGCAACCACGCGAACGCAGGCAAAACGCGACAAGCGCACGTCGCTTGCTGTCATGCCGTTTGACAATCTGAGTGGGGATCAAAGTCAGGAATATCTGGCAAGCGGATTAACTGAAGAGCTCATCGCAGCGATTGCCCGGTTTCGGGAGGTCAGCGTTCTCTCTCGTCACGTGACGTTTCGGTATAGCGACCGCGCCCGTGACCCCAGGGATGTCGGCCAAGAGCTTGGTGTCAGCTATCTGGTCGAAGGCAGCGTGCGCCATTGGGACGGGAACCTTCGGGTTGTCGCGCAGCTGGTTGATGCAGGCACTGGCGAACAGATTTTCGCGGAAACATATGACAGGGATCTGAGTGCGGAGACCCTTTTTGCCGTTCAGGAAGACGTGGCGGCGCGCATCGCGA
>JBCAZO010000530.1:0-2191 GCA_038532975.1 Pseudomonadota bacterium | reverse complement strand
TACGCTTATCTGCACTTCCACTACAACCCGGCGCATATGCTTGCCGTCACTCTGTTCTTCACGACGACGCTGGCGCTGTCGCTCCACGGTGCGCTGATCCTCTCGGCAGCAAACCCGGAAGAGGGCGAGCTTGCCAAGACGCCGGATCACGAAGACACGTTCTTCCGCGATTACATCGGCTATTCGATCGGAACGCTTGGCATTCACCGGCTGGGCTTCCTGCTGGCGATCAACGCGGTGTTCTTCAGTGCGGTCTGCATCATCATCTCGGGCCCGGTCTGGACGGCAGGTTGGCCTGAATGGTGGAACTGGTGGCTCGATCTCCCAATCTGGGGCGACAACCGCATGCCTGTAGGAGGGATGTAGTCATGGCTGAGTATCAGAACATCTTTACCCAAGTGCAGGTCCAAGGCAGCCCGGAATGGGGCATGGACGACAGCGGAGAATTGATGGTCGAACGCGGCGGTCGTCCGTGGTTCTCGATCGCCGCCGGTTGGCTTGGTAATGCGCAGATCGGCCCGATCTATTTGGGATGGACGGGGATGATTTCGCTCGCGACTGGGCTGATCTGGTTCAACATCGTTGGTTTCAACATGCTGGCGCAGGTTGATTACAGCATCCCCGAGTTCATACGGCAGCTGTTTTGGCTCGCGTTAGAGCCGCCATCACCCGAATACGGCCTTTCTATGCCACCACTCAATGATGGCGGTTGGTACATTATTGCCAGCTTCTTTTTGCTGGTGTCGGTTATGACTTGGCTGCTGCGAGCTTATCTGCTGGCGGCCAATCACAAGATGGGCAAGCACGTCTTTTGGGCGTTTGCCTCGGCAGTGTGGCTGTTCCTCGTCCTTGGTCTTTTCCGACCTTGGCTGATGGGCAGCTGGTCCGAGGCGGTGCCTTACGGCATCTTCCCGCACCTTGATTGGACGACAGCGTTTTCGATCCGGTACGGCAACCTCTACTACAATCCGTTCCACTGCCTCAGCATTGTGTTCCTTTACGGTTCGGTTCTGCTCTTCGCCATGCACGGCGCGACCATTCTGGCCGTGACCCGCTATGGCGGCGATCGGGAGCTCGAGCAGATCTACGATCGGGGGACAGCCTCTGAACGGGCGGCTTTGTTCTGGCGCTGGACGATGGGTTTTAACGCCACGATGGAGGGCATACACCGCTGGGCGTGGTGGTTCGCGGTCCTGACGCCAATCACGGGCGGCATTGGGATCATGCTGACCGGCACCGTTGTCGATAACTGGTTCATCTGGGCGCAAGAGCACAACTTTGCCCCGATGTATGACGGTGCCTACGGGTACGAAGACTACGGCACATACCAGGGCTTCATCGGGAAGGAGGAGTGATCCATGCTACCCAAGTGGTTCAATGAATGGAACAAGGCCAACCCGACCGACATATACGGGCCGGCCATCCTGATCGGAGCCGTCGGCGGCGCGGTGATCCTGGCTGCGGCGATTGTGACATGGGGTCAGCCCTATTCGACCAATTCGATGCAAACCGGCCCGCGCGGTACGGGCATGTCGGTGCCGGAATTCGTGGCGCAAGCACAAACGCCCGATCCCACGATCGCCGACTACTACACCGAAGAGCCGTATGTTCCCGAAGGCGGAGAGCCCTTGGCCAAGGACATCTATGAGAATGTCCAAGTGCTGGGTGAGTTGACCGAAGATAACTTCAACCGGGTCATGAACGCGATCACGCAATGGGTCTCACCGGAAGAGGGTTGCGCCTATTGCCATGGCGACGTCGACATCTCGGAATACGGGGCGGACGATCTCTATACGAAGGTCGTCAGTCGCCGAATGATCCAGATGACCCAGAACATCAACGAAAACTGGATTGGGCATGTTCAATCCAACGCCGAGGTGGGGGTCAACTGTTATACCTGCCACCGCGGTGAACACGTCCCATCCGAGATCTGGTTCAAGATCACTCCAGTCACCAGCTCAACACTAGGATGGAATTCGAACCAGAACCGGGCAACCTCGCTCAGCCAGTATACCTCTCTGCCGTCTGACGCGCTAGAGAAGTATCTGCTGGAGGACAATCCGATCAACGTGCATTCGCTCGAAAGCCGCGTGGCAGGCGTGCCGGGCGTCGATGACTATGCATCGATCCAGCATACCGAGCGGACCTATTCCCTGATGAACTACGTCTCGAATTCGCTTGGGGTGAATTG
>JBCAZO010000529.1:0-2208 GCA_038532975.1 Pseudomonadota bacterium | reverse complement strand
CGTTTGCCGGACTGGCAGATTTGAAAAAGCGCATGGAAGGCGACAGCTAAGCCTGGGAACACCGGCAAACGGTTTGACGTCCTCATCCGAGATTGGAGCGACCCCAGGAGGGGCGGCGCGTATGCCTTCGGAAGGTGCATTCGTGCTGCGGGGATAAGCGGGCAGGGCAAGCGCAAGCGCCTCTTGCATCAATGCCATAAGGTCAATTTCGTCCCCCAAGGGAGCGGAGGCGTCGTCTTCGGGCATTTCAACCTCCTCGCCCTCGGGCTGATACGCCTGCCAGTCCTTGATCAGATGCCAGATCACATCTTCTTCAATCCGTGTCGTCACAGGATCAAGTGTCACAACACATGGCTGCGTTACCGTCGCCCCCAAACGGGCCTCGATAGTCCAGTCTGTTTTGTCAGCGGGGCTTAGAACGCCTTCGAACCGCAATTTGCGCAAAGAAATAAGGTCAAGCTCAGCCGCCAGACGCTCCAACACATCCGGTTCGGGCACGATAACAAAGCTTATATCGCGATTGGGCTTGAGGTCAGCCACCCGCAAGGGAGCTGAAAAATCTGTCTTTTGCGTCATACTCTGTGATTTATCCTTCCTTGAACACGGGCGCCACCTTGTTGTAAGCGGGTTGGAGGAATGTCGCCAGCGTGCGACAACCGCATGCAGTTGGGTGGCAGAACGGATTTGGGTGGCATGATTTCGCGATTTGGTAAATGGGCCCTGGGCCTTGTTCTGGTGGTGGCACTTGGTGCTTGTACCCCAACCTTTCGCAACCATGGCTATGTGCCGCCGGAAGAAGAATTGCAGACCCTCGTGGTCGGTGTTGATAACCGCGCCACTGTGGACGATGTGGTTGGCGCGCCCTCGGCTTCGGGGCTTCTGAGCGGGGGCGACTATTATTATGTGCGCACACGCATCAAGGAAGTTGGATTTCGTCGCCCCGAGGTGATCGACCGTCAGGTGCTGGCTATCAGCTTTGATCAATCGGACACGATTGCCAATATCGAACGCTTTAGTCTGGCGGACGGTAACATCGTTCCTCTGACCCGCCGAGTGACCGATTCCTCGGTCGTCGGCAAAGGTTTCTTGCGTCAGCTTCTTGGCAATTTCGGCAATATCGACCCAAGTCAGCTCTTCAACTGATTTCGTCACGCCGGTGTCATGACTTGTATGCTATGCGCAGCGTAGCTACGTGTAGGGCAGATAGTACAAGGTGGGCATCTTATGCTCAGAAAAGGACATTATCGCGTTCGCACGGCTGATACGCAGGACGATCTGATCGCGGCGCAGCGGTTGCGCCACCTGGCTTTTCTTGGCGGGCAGGGCGATGGGCTTGATCGGGATGAATTTGACCCCATTTGCACACATTTTCTTGTCGAAGATGAGGTAACAGATGCGCTTGTGTGCTGTTTCCGGCTGTTGCCCCTGAATAGCGGGGATCAGATCGGCCGCAGCTACTCCGCTCAGTTTTATGAGTTGTCCGCTTTGGCGGAATTCGATGGCCCCATCGTTGAAATGGGCCGGTTTTGCATTCATCCGGAGGCGCGTGACCCTGACATTCTGCGCGCAGCCTTGGCGGCGATGACGCGGTATGTTGACGATAATGGGGTTGAGCTCCTCTTTGGGTGCTCATCCTTCAAGGGCACTGATTCTGACGCCTATCTCGACGCGTTTGCGATGTTGAAGGAAAAGCACCTGGCGCCACGGCGGTGGCTGCCGCGGGTCAAGGCGCCATCGGTGTTCAATTTTGCTCAAAAGTTGCGCTGGTTCAAACCCGATGCAAAACTGGCGATGATGGCGATGCCGCCCCTGTTACGAACTTACCTCGTTATGGGCGGCTGGGTCAGTGATCATGCGGTGGTCGACCGCCAGATGAACACGTTGCATGTCTTTACCGGGCTTGAGATCAACGCGATACCGCCAGCGCGCAAACGGCTGCTCCGCGCGGTTGCCGGGTGACCCGCGCCTTGCTTGACGCGTCCGGGCTCTCGGGCTAGCCCGCACGGATGGCACGTGCTCCTCTTTTACAACTGACCGACATCTCGCTTGGCTTTGGCGGCGAGCCTGTCTTTGCGGATTTGTCGCTGGTGATTCATCCCGGCGACAGGCTGGCCCTGGTCGGACGCAACGGATCGGGCAAGTCCACCTTGATGAAGGTGATGGCAGGGCGCGGGTCACCCGGCAACCGCGCGGAGCAGCCGTTTGCGC
>JBCAZO010000528.1:0-2213 GCA_038532975.1 Pseudomonadota bacterium | reverse complement strand
ATGTCCAAAAACAGCACAGCAAAAAATGCCAGGCCGAGCAGGAAGACCTGAACATTCTAAACGCGATTATCAAGCGATAGGGTTAAAAAACCTAGATATCTTGGCGTGCGATATCCGTGATAAGAACACCAGTCACCAGTTCCCCCACAATATTCTGCGCCGTATCTGTGAGCGCCGTGCGCAACAGATCCATATTGCGTGCCTCCGTGAAATCGCCTTTGAACCCCCCCATATTGGCATGGTCAAAAAGCACTTGCAAAAACGCATCCCTCAGTTTGGGTTCGACTGCATAAACTGCGCTCGTCTCGCCTTGTGTGATTTCAATGCTCAGCGACATGACCACTAGGGCATTGACCAGGTCCCCAGACACAATGGGTACCACAAACTGATTGTTGAGCTTTACGTATTCCGCAGAGGCGTGTTCATCTTCCTTAGTTTCATGCGACGCCTCTTCCACTTTCGGCTCAGTCTCACGCAGCGCCTCTTCTGTGGAATCTTCGACAGGCGCGCGCAGGACGTAGCCTGCTCCGCTGCCGCCCGCAAAACCGACAACACCCATGAGAATTGGAATGAGAAGCGATTTCATGACAGAGGCTCAGAAAGGCAAAATCATATCGAGAACCTGCTGCCCGTAGCGGGGCTGTTGCATGTCCGATATTTGTCCGCGCCCACCATAGGAAATACGAGCGGATGCAATTTTGTCATACGTGATTTCATTGCGACGCGAGATGTCTTCGGGTCGCACATAGCCTTGCACCAAAAGCTCGCGAAGCTCAAAGTTCACCCGAACCTCTTGTGATCCTCGAATTTCCAGCACCCCATTGGAAAGGACCTGTGTGACAGCCGCGGCAATGCGCAGGGTTAGTTCTTCCTGGCGGCTAACCGATCCATTTCCACCGGAACTGGAGGACGAATCGATGTTTACGGCTTCTGCGGAACTGGCACCTTCGGGAAGACGTGGGTCAATGCGTTGTGGAATGCTTAATAGATCGGGAACACTCAAACGTTCCGACCCGGTTCGAGAACGATCGGTTGAATTGGAGATTGCGGCTTCTTCGTCAATCTCAATAACAACAGTTAGAATATCACCTTGCTTAACAGCGCGGCGATCCCCCAGAAGCGACCGTTGACCGCCACTCCAAAGCGACGCGTGATCAACATCGCGCTGGGTGGTGTACTCGTTTGTCACCACAGGCGCATTCATCGCGCGCCGCTCAACAGATCTTTCACTTGGGGAAAAGCTTGGCGGTTTTCCCATATGATCCATACGCGCGCATCCCCCTAAGAGAGTAATCAAGATCAAACTTTCAGCAACAATTTTCAAACCAGACTTCTCCTACTTTGATACGATGACTTGGCCACTTTGGCGGACGCGGCCAGACACAGTGCTGCGTGATGACAAGTTCATGACGCGCACGACCTCGCCCAAACCGGCACGGCCCAAAGACCGGCCTTCAGCTATGATGCGGAGACCGTTAGTTTCATAAATCAATTCAACGACTTGGTTGCGCTCGACCACTGCAGGAGCCTGCACATCGGCCTCTCGGATTGGCCGTCCGGCATAAAGTGCTACACGTGCCTCAAGACCGACAAGAAGCTGTGGATCCGTCACGCCGCCTGGCACATCTTTCTTGATATAGTCAAAGTCACGTTCGGAGAGCACGGTCATTGGCCGAATTGTATGAGCCGCAACGATTGTGTCCGCATATGCAGGCGTTGTGAGCATTACTGCTAGTAGGGGAAGTTTGCCAAGAAATCGCATTAGCGCACCTGAGTTGTTGCGCTTAGCATTTGATCTGCGGCCGTGATGACCTTGGCATTCAGCTCATATCCACGCTGCGCCTCAATCAGCTCGGTGATTTCGCGCACTGCATCAACAGAGCTGTCTTCCAGATATCCTTGCCGTACGGTGCCAAGCCCATCCTCTCCTGGTGTGCTGGAAAGCGGGGTGCCAGAAGCTTCTGTTTCAAGAAACAGGTTTCCGCCTGCTGCTTCCAATCCTTTTGGGTTGGTAAAGCCAACCATGTTGATCTGACCTAGTAGCTGTGCCTCGGTTGCGTCTGCGAAATAGGCATAGACCTCGCCCGCGGCATTGATGGAAATGGTACGTGCATCATCTGGGATCGTAATCTCGGGAGCGACGGGATGTCCTTCGGATGTCACGATCAACCCGTCGGCGGATCGTTTCATGGCCCCGTCGCGCGTATAAGCAG
>JBCAZO010000527.1:0-2218 GCA_038532975.1 Pseudomonadota bacterium | reverse complement strand
GACACGCTCCGAAAGTGTCGGATCTGGTTGCGCCATGACTTGGGCAGTGACCTCAACGTCATCAGGTATCGCCAGACCGTAGAAGGGTGACTCCTCTCCAAATGGTGCAAGAGTTTTGGGTTGTCCCCAGCTCATTGCACCACCCACGCTCCGGCCCCCGGAACGGAGCCGGACGGGCATGAGCGGATCCTCTTGACGGCGGCTCACATCGCTTGCCGCGACCCTTGGCCCAGCAAAGCGGACCAGCAAGCCGCCCTTTTCAACCCATGAGATGACGCGTTCGGCCTCGCCATCGCTCAAGGTTGCCACGTCTGCCAGAATAATAGCGTCGGGATTGGCAAGCAGCACATCGCTGAGCGTGCCCGTCAGCACTTCAGCGGTGTCGACAAGCGCCTGTTGGAGATAGTGGAGGGGCGCCAGCAACTCAAGACCCTCGCGCCCAGATCGGCCTGCAATCAGCGCGACCTCACGCCGCCGCAGACTGTCGTCGACAAGCGTGGTGGCCCCGGCCGATCGAATACCAACGGTTTCAAAACGTGTAATCCGCCCCCGGATTTCAGCGGGTAAGGACAATTCTGCGCTGCTGATCGTTTCGCCGGCAGCAAATGTCGCGGTCGCTCGAGCCAGCGCGCGTTCTGTTCCGCCCGGATCCTTGCCCTGAGCACTGATCATCGCCTCTGCCTCGGGCCCGGCTGTTGCACGAATGGCTTCAACAGCGACGATTCCGCCGTCATAAACAGCTGGTCTCAGCCCGATGGATCGCGCACCCGCCTCGAAGACATGAACATTCCCGATACTCGTCAAGGCGGCCAGCAAATCGCCGCGGCCAGCGTAGTCGAGGCCATCGCTGAACCAGATCGTGTCAAAATCATCTTGCTCCGCGATTACCCGCTGCGCCTGTTCCAGTTGATCTGGCGTCGGTTGCCATGGTGCGGGTGAAAAGCCGACCATTCGCGACTGAACAGCCGCTGCAGACTGGAAAGCGATCGGTGTAGGATCGGTCAGTTTCAAAACCGAGACCGGACGACTCTGGGCGCCCGCCCGCGAAAGCTCTTCCTCGACCGCATCCAGAATCCGGGTCCAGCGGTTCGCGCCGCCCCAGCTCGCGTCGATAACGATCAACAGGGGCGCATTGCCGCTGGTTTCGTCGGTTCTGGGGTTGAGTACAGGCCCGGCTAACCCTGTGATGATGGCCGCAACAGCCACCATTCGCAGCAGCAGCAACCACCACGGCGTCCTGTCCGAAACACTGTCATCATCTGTCAAACCCAGTAGAAGCGCAACGCCCGGGAAAAGCCGCTTGATAGGTGCGGGTGGAATAGCCCTGAGGATCAACCACAGCAATGGAAGCGCAACCAATGCAATAAGCAGCCATGGCGCTGCGAACCCGATGCCCCCGATGACTGTCATCGCCAATACCCTCCGCCATCAAGGGCGCGCCACATCCACAGAAGCGCGGATTGTGCCGAGGTGCCGGTATGATGGACGGCATAGCGCCATCCGGCAACATCACAGAGGCGGCTCAGCTCCTCTTTTCTATTGGCGAGGCGCTGCAGATACCGATCACGCAAGTCCCCTGCCTTCAGCGTTTCGTGGCTGAGCGTGCCGCCGACGCTTTCGAAAATGGTGCGGCCCTTGAATGGAAAAGCTTCTTCGCTAGGATCGAGTACGTGGTAGAGGATCCCCCGGACGCCACGGTCAGCGGCCTTGGTCAGCGCCAATTTCACATCCGAGATGTCACCCATGAAATCGGAAATGAACAGCGCACGTGCATGCGGGATCATGGTGCGATGTTCGGGTGGGCTGTAATCCTCCGGGGCATCTTCTGAAAACATCTGCGCTAGACGGATGATCTGGGCATTTCCGCGCCGTGGCGGTAGCCGCGTTCCCGTGAGCCCGACCCGCTCGCCGCCCCGGACCAGAAGAATTGCAAGAGCCAGTGCCAGGACGCGTGCTCGATCGCCCTTGGTCGGGAGACTGTCATCGCTTGAAAAACGCATCGATGCGCCCTGATCCACCCAAAGCATAACGGATTGTGCGATCTGCCATTCCCGTTCCCGCACATATTGCTGGTCACCCATGGCGCTGCGCCGGTGGTCGATCATCCTGCGGCTATCCCCAGGCTGCGCGGGGCGATACTGCCAGAAATCATCGCCCATACCCGATCGTCTGCGGCCGTGCTCGCCCAGCAAGACGGCCCCCGCCAGATGTTCCGCAC
>JBCAZO010000526.1:0-2219 GCA_038532975.1 Pseudomonadota bacterium | reverse complement strand
AGTGTCGCCTTCAGCCAAAGATCAAAGCCGAATTTGGCGGCCACGGCACAAAAGACGGCAATCATCAAAACCGAAATCGTTTCGATCACCCGGCGCACAAATGTCTCGCGATTGCGCCAGAAAACATCGATCAAGATCAGTTCGCGGTGGCGCAACAGATAGGCTCCCGCCAAAAGGGTCGCCCAGATCTGAAAGATGCGACTGACTTCATCGACCCAAATCGTCGGTGCATTGAACGCATAGCGCAAAAGGACTTCCAGAGCGACGAACAGGCCCACGGCAAAGAACATCCATGCCGCCAGCTTCCCCACGGTGTTTGAAACTCGGTCGAAGTGGCGCCACATTGCCGCCTCCCACATTTGGACCGGGCCGGAAGACCCGGTCCAAACGTCTTATTCCGCCGCCTTGATAACGGCAGCGGCGGTCTCGCCTCCATTTTCAACGAAGCGGTCGATCACGCCTTTCGTTGCCTCCCGCCACAGCGCGCGCTCGTCTTCGGTCAGCTCGATGACATTCATCTTCTCGCGAAGATATGCCAGAGCTTCGGCCTCGATCTGCAAGACGTTGTTGCGCAGATCAGCCTCAACCTTGCGCCCGCATTCGTTGACGACGACCTTCTGTTCGTCAGAGAGCGACTGGTAGAAATCCTCGTTGATCACGGCGACGAACTCGATGTCGCTGTCAAAGGTCAACGTCATGTTCGGCATGACTTCATAGAGTTTGCGCGATTTGGCACCGGTCAGCCCGGTGATGCCGACATCGACAGCGCCCTGCTGATAGGCCAGGAATTGCTTGGAACCTGACATCAGTGTCGGCGCGCCACCAAGGGCTTCGACTGTCCATCCCAAGAGCTTGCCGAAGGTGCGCACCTTTTTGTCCTTGATGTCAGCCGGCACACGGATCGGATCCTTCGAGACATAAACCGTCCGCCCAAAGGCTTGCCACCACAGGATCCGTGCGTTGCTTTCCTTGAGGACGGCTGCGTCGAGAATGGCCCGCATGTCCGAGCCGGGCGCTGTGGCCTTGCGCACCTTCTCTTCGCTGTCCAACAGGAAGGGCACATAGACGGCGTCCACGGCCGGCACTTGGCCAGCAAACCGCGTCAACGAAGCGGCGCCCATCTCGATTGCCCCGGATCCCACGGCCTCGGGCACTTGTTTGTCAGTATAGAGTTGGGCTGATGGGAAGATCTGTACCTGCAAATCAGACCGCTCCTCTACGCAAGCCTTCCAAGCGTTCAAGTTTTGCCCCGTAGGGTGCGTTTCAGGCAGCTGAAAGGTTACCCGGATGGTCTGGGCCGCTACCGCGCTCGCGCTTGCGGCAACGACCATAGCCGTCAGGCCCAAAAGGGCATGCTTGAGTTTCATCTTCATCCTCCCTTGGCGACATCACGACCGCCTTTTTTGCGAATGCTCTGCGGCGTTTGCCGACAAAGTACCGAGATGAAGAATTAACACGCGCCCCAGGCGGCAAGTAGACCCGTTGCGTGCACGATTGCAGAAGTCTGGCTGCTCGAAAACGCAAGTCTGGATGTGGTCAAAGAGCCTTGGAACTGCTGTTTTACGGTTTCCGGATTTTAGGCGTTTTGGTCTGGATTTCCTCTATGTTGGTCCTGTTTCACACTTGACGAAAGACTTGCATCAAATTGGCTGAGTTCGTCGGCGTCCACCACCGCCGCTCCCCGCTGATGCGATTCTGGTCTGAGGAGTGGAAGGGCGACCGTGGGTCGCTAAATCCAGTAACCCCATCAGCCGCTCCCGTTTGCTCCAAATCTCCGTCCTTACTTTGCGTCCTCACGTGTGCCGCTGAGCTTGGATTGAAAAACGAAGGAAAAGTCCTTTCCGGCTCCATCCGTCGCGACAAGTCGTTCAAAGATGTCTGTGGCGAGAGCGCCAAGGGTCGTATCTGCGTCCGCAAGCACTGCGGCTTCTTGGGACAGCCTCAAATCCTTCAACATCAACTCGGCGGCAAAACCGGGTTGATAGCTGTTGTCCGATGGGGCGTTCGGTCCGACGCCCGGCACCGGACAATAGGTGTTGGACGACCAGCTAGACCCTGATGAGGTCGAGACAACATCGAAGAGTTTTTGCGGATCAAGACCCAGTTTCTGACCGAGTGCAAAGGCCTCACCAGTCACCGCCATAGTCACGCCCAGGATCATATTGTTGCAGATTTTGGCAATCTGACCCGCTCCGGCGTCCACTGTGGGGACGCCGGAG
>JBCAZO010000525.1:0-2222 GCA_038532975.1 Pseudomonadota bacterium | reverse complement strand
GCAGTCGGCGCTTCCTTCAACGCCTGTTCCACATCCGGTGATATCACCGAGCTGACAGAGCCACCGCTATGATCTTCGCCGTCATGGGCCTGAGCTGCGACGGCCAGTGACCCAGCCGCCAGCAGTGTCATCACGCGCTTCATTCCGAAAACCACTCAGCGATGAATTTCTCATCCGCCTCAAGCCCTAGCCCGAGATAGCCGTTCGCTTCGATCTTGGCATTCACCCTGGGGTCACGCCGGAACCAGGGTCCTTTTCCCTTGGCTTCGGGATGGGCCGCGGCCCATTTCTTGGTCCAGGTATTGGCCTTAACCCAGTCCGCATCACCCACATTCCGGATTTTCTGAATGAGATAGACGTTTTGAGCTCCGAGATCCGGATCCTCAATCATCAGACCATCCACTTCAACATCCGCCTGACAATACGGGGCCAGTTCCAGAGCCGCGCCAGTAAAGGCTGGCTGGCTGTTTTTGTTGGGATAGACCAGCACACCGTCTGCCGCGCGCAACAGACCCAGCTGACGCTTGCCATCGCCACAATTGTCCGGGCAGTCGCCTGACAATTCGCAAAGAATGTCCACGACCTTGGCTTCAAACCGTGCCGGTTGTTCCGCGTAAAGGTTCCAGGTTTTGGCTTCGGAATTGGCCGAAAAATCCTCGGCGCTAGCCGCCATGGGAACCGCCAGACAGGCCAGAGAGAAAATCCATTTTTTCATGACAGGCCTCATTTCTTGGGTTTCGGGATAGCAAAGCCCGGCACAGGGCCAAAATCCTCGTGATTGAGATTGGTGATGCCAAGATCGGCCACGACCTCTTCCACCACCAGATAGTTCAGCCCGTCACGCTTGTAGAGAATGCCATCGGCTTCAATCACATGGCTGGCCAGCTTGAGCTGTGTGTCGCCGCTGGCTGAGGCATCATCGCCCTCAATCTTAAGGACCATGTAAACCTGACCGTCCTCACCCAGCAAACCAACGGGGATACCCCCCGCCGAACACCACAGCGCACAGGTGTGATGCGCCGAGCCAACCACAGCATCGGGGCCTCCCATGACACCTGAATAGTAGCACCATGTGTCAATAATCTCACCCTTGACCTGCACACGCTCCCCCTCGGCGGCATGTCCCGCCAAGGGCACCAACGCGAATGCGGCTGATAACAATAGTCGTTTCATCGGCTCATCCTCCCCGATCTGTTCTTGATATTACCCAAGCATGTAGGGTGTTGAGCGAACAAGGGTTTTCTTGGAGACAAGGCCACGCGTTCACAAAGCCTAACGCGCCCAAGCCCTTGTAATCCTGCACATCCTGGCATCGAGCATCCCTCGGCCTTGACGCAATTGTGAAAGTCACCGCGCCGGGTATGCTCAAAAGGTAATCAGGTTTTCGGGAATGAATGGTGCCCCCACACGGCACTGAACTACGATTCCCTTGCTTCTCATAACTCCTCATTTTATTTATTTATCTACAGATGCTTATTCAGGTGCATCCTCATAGCTGAACATAGCTGGTCCACCCTTTGCATATCAAAAGGTGGACCAAAGGGTGGACTGGAAAGGGTGGACCAGAAGGTGGACTGCGGTGATCTACAACACGCTTAATCCGATGAAAGCGAAGAGACTCGCCGCAGGCAAGTACGCCGATGGGCAAGGTCTGTGGCTTGTCAAACGCAACCAGCAAGCTGGAAAGTGGGTGCTGCGCCTATCAGTTTCTGGAAAACGTCGTGAGATGGGTCTGGGACCGTGGCCGGAAGTCTCTATTGCGGAGGCAAGAACTAAAGCATTGCGGGCTAGAGCATCATTGCGCGACGGTACTGACCCAGTTGCACAACGGAAGAGAGAACTACACGGCACCAAGTGCCTAACCTTCAAAGAGGCGGTGGATGGATGTTTCAAAGCTCGTCAGGCAGAGCTTAAAGCCGATGGCAGCGCAGGAAGATGGCTGTCTCCCCTTGCCGTACATATTCTCCCACAGATTGGCACCTTGCCCGTAGAGGATGTTGATCAGCATATTTTGAAGCAGGCCCTTGAGCCTATTTGGCACACGAAAGCTGACACGGCCCGCAAATGCCTCAATCGCATCAACCTCACACTCAAGCATGCGGCAGCGCACGGACTAGATGTCGACCTGCAAGCCACCATGAAAACGCGCGCCCTGCTCGGCAAACAACGCCATGAAGCCAAGCACATTCCATCCATTCCTTTCCAAGAAGCACCCGCCTTCT
>JBCAZO010000524.1:0-2223 GCA_038532975.1 Pseudomonadota bacterium | reverse complement strand
ATCAGGTACAATGATGAAGATGTTATCGTTTCGCATACACGAGACCTGACAGATCAGCTTCGGATCGAGGCGGAACTGGCCCAACAGCAAAATCAGCTTTATCAGAATGAAAAAATGTCCGCTATGGGCGAGCTTTTGGCGGGTGTAGCGCACGAGTTGAACAACCCATTGTCCGTTGTGGTTGGACATTCGCTTATGCTGCAAGAGGATTGCACCGATCCGGAAACGCTGCGCCAGATTGATAAAATCAGCCACGCGGCGGGACGGTGCGCAAAGATTGTGAAAACCTTCCTGACCATGGCGCGGCAGGAACCCACGAAACAGCAAAGCACAAACATAAATGAGATCGTGCAAACCGCGGTTGATGTTGTGCGTTATGGGGATGCAGGTAGTGGTCCAACAATCACCTGTGATTTGTTAAAGAATCTGCCATTGGTCGCCGTTGATCCCGACCAGATGACACAAGTCTTTATCAACCTCATTCTGAACGCCGAACAAGCCATAAGCGAAAGCGGCAAGGGAACCAAAATCGTGGTCAGAAGTGGCCCAAGTTTGGATAAGGATGGTGTCGAAGTTTGGGTGGAAGATGATGGACCAGGCATACCACCAAACATACGTAGCCGTATTTTTGAGCCTTTCTTCACGACTAAGGATATAGGTGAGGGTACGGGCATCGGTCTGGCTTTGTGTCACCGCATCGTGCAGACGCATGATGGAAAGATAGTACTTGGGGAAACGCCTGAAGGTGGCGCGAGTTTCCAGATATACCTGCCCAAAAACATGCCGACACTGCGTGACTCTGGCAATAATGGCCCGTCGGATACGCGACCTTCCGAAATACGCGTTCTGATCGTCGATGACGAAGAAGATGTCGCAGAGCTGAATGCGGAAATCCTGACACGTGGTGGATATTCCGTGGATATGTTCAATGTGGCGGATCAGGCGCTCGAAAGCTTGCGAAAGCAGACATATGATATCATTCTGAGTGACTTGAACATGCCGGATACTGATGGGCGTGGGTTCTTTGAAGCCATCTCACAGGATTTTCCGGATATGGTAGGGCGAATTGGATTTGTGACAGGAGATACAATGGGACGGTCCTCGCATACATTTCTCGCAGAGGCGCGGCGTCCGTATATCGAAAAACCTGTCTCACCGAAAGAATTGCGCAGTTTTGTGTCAGACATTCTGAACAAGGCAGAACAGGACAGTGTATGACAACCTCTGCTAAAATTCTTGTGTGTGACGACGAACCAGATGTTCGCGATATGTTGCGTGAATATCTGATAAAACGCGGCTTTGATGTTGTTCCGGCTGGTAACAGCGATGAGTTGCGCAATGTGATCGACACAACGTCGGTTGATCTTATTCTCTTGGATATCAACATGCCAGGTGAGGATGGATTGACCACGTTACGCAGTTTGCGCACCTCCAGTCAGGTGCCGGTTGTCATGCTCACTGCGGCGGGTGAAGTGATAGATAAGATTGTAGGTCTTGAGATGGGGGCCGATGACTATCTGGCGAAACCAGTTGACCTTCGTGAGCTTGAGGCCCGCATCAAGGCCGTGCTGCGGCGTAAGGTCGATGCAGTTCAAGAACCTGCTCAAGGTGATATGCCCAAGACGGCACCGTTTGGTGAATTCATACTTGACCTTACGGCGGCAAAGCTGATTGATCCTGAAGGTGCAGAGGTGGCTTTGACTGCAATGGAATTCAATTTGCTCAGCCTGTTTGCCCGTAACAGGGGCCGGGTCTTGAACCGCGACCAGATTTTGGAACAGGCGCATGACCGGTCCTGGGACCCGTTTGATCGCAGCATTGATATTCGGATTTCCCGCTTGCGTCGCAAGATCGAACCCAACCCCCAGAAACCGCAGATCATCAAAACGGTTCGGGGGATTGGGTATATTTACGATCCTAAGTAGTCTCTGTTTGGTTCGCATTAGGCCCGACCACCCGGCAAGTGGGACAAGGTAATCAGTGTAAAGGTCTTTTCCATACGGTACTGTACTTTGATCAGTTGGCTTGTCATCGAAATGCGTAGTTTCTGCCAAGTCGTATCGCGCATCTGGCCGATGTAAACTGCGGTCAAGATCAAGGCGGCGCCCGGGACAAATCCAACCCCAGGGTTCTCGCCTAACAGCACCATTGCAAAGATAATACCAGCCAGTGGCGAGACCGAGGTGGCCAAAGACATGTCACTGGCCCGGGCGTATTTCAGTG
>JBCAZO010000523.1:0-2227 GCA_038532975.1 Pseudomonadota bacterium | reverse complement strand
TCGAAAAGCCGCTGCATGAAATCGTCGTCTTTGAGCGTGTAAACCTGAAACCAAAAGGGCTTACTGGTATGCTCCGCCACATCCTCAATCGAACAGATCGACATGGTCGAGAGGGTGAAAGGCACACCAAAGTTTTCAGCCGCACGCGCCGCTTTGATCTCACCATCGGCGTGTTGCATCCCCGTTAGCCCGACAGGGGCCAGCGCCACCGGCATGGACACATCCTGTCCTATCATCTGTGTCGCGGTTGAACGCCCTGACATATCCACGGCAATGCGTTGTCGTAGGTAGATGTCCTGAAAATCCGAGGTGTTTTCACGGAACGTCTGCTCTGTCCAACTGCCGCTTTCCGCATAATCGTAGAACATCCGAGGCACGCGACGTGCATAGATACGTTTGAGATCATCGATACAGGTTATGACAGGCATGGTGGCATTCCAGTATTGGTAAAGTATTTTTACCAATATCCAAATCTGCTGAATTTGTCCATGCGGCGTTTCGCGTTAAGCTGAGTGCGCCCCATCCGCGAGGCCACGGACAAAGTTCAGAACATCTGCGGGGCTGTCTCCATCCCCAAGCTTGGCGACAATGGCCGAGCCAACAACACAACCATCCGCCACGCTGGCGATTTCGCGGCTGGTTTCGGGGCTGCGAATGCCAAAGCCCACCACGACGGGCAAGTCCGTGGCCGCCTTGATGCGCGCCACTTCGGGGGCCACATCCGCGGCCTCAGCTGCTGCGGCACCGGTGATACCGGTGATCGACACGTAATAAACAAAGCCGGACGTGTTCTGAAGCACCTTGGGCAGACGCTTGTCATCGGTGGTTGGCGTGGCCAGGCGAATGAAATTCAGCCCCGCCTTCTGCGCCGGAATGCAGAGCTCGTCATCCTCCTCGGGCGGAAGATCCACCACGATCAGCCCGTCAATGCCAACCGACTTAGCATCCATCAGAAACTGCTCAACGCCGCGGTTAAAGATCGGATTGTAATACCCCATCATCACAATCGGGGTGCTGTCATCGGTTTTGCGGAACTCACGTGCCATCTGCAACGTCCGCTCCAGTGTCATGCCCGCCTCAAGTGCGCGCTGACCGGCAAGCTGAATGGTTGGTCCATCCGCCATGGGATCGGTGAAGGGCAGGCCCAGCTCAATGATGTCCACACCTGCCTCGGGCAGGCCTCTGATCACTTCCAGAGAGGTCTCGTAATCAGGATCGCCCGCCATGACATAAGCCACAAAGGCCTTCTTTCCGGCGGCGGTAAGCTCTGCGAATTTGGCGTCGATGCGGGTCATAAGCGTCCTCGGTTCACTGCATCCATCCGTTTGGCGAAACATTTCACGGAAATCAATGGGTATACGCATGGATTTATGACCCAGCCCGTTGCGGAGCCACCCTGATCCGGCATAGAAGGCGCGGCAGATCAGCCAAAGAGGTGCGCCATGGGCTTTAAGATGGGAATTGTGGGTCTGCCCAACGTGGGCAAGTCGACGCTTTTCAATGCGCTGACAAAAACCGCGGCGGCGCAGGCGGCGAACTTCCCCTTCTGCACGATTGAACCCAATGTCGGCGAGGTCGCCGTGCCTGATGCAAGGCTTGATAAGCTGGCCGAGATCGCCCAATCCAAGCAGGTTATCCCCACGCGCATGACCTTTGTCGATATTGCCGGGCTGGTCAAAGGCGCGAGCAAGGGCGAGGGCCTTGGCAACCAGTTTCTGGCCAACATCCGTGAAGTTGACGCTATCGCGCATGTCCTGCGCTGTTTTGAGGACGGCGACGTCACCCATGTCGAGGGTCGGGTAAACCCGGTTGAGGATGCTGAGGTCATTGAGACCGAATTGATGCTCGCCGATCTGGAAAGCATCGAAAAACGCCGCGCCGGTCTGGTGCGCAAATTGAAGGGCAATGACAAAGAGGCTGTGCAGCAGGACCGTCTTTTGGCCGCCGCGCAAGCCATGATCGAAGACGGCAAACCGGCGCGCATGGTTGCTGTGGATGCCGAAGATGCCAAGGCGTGGAAAAACCTGCAGCTTCTGACAAGCAAGCCCATTCTGTATGTCTGCAATGTGGATGAAGGGAGTGCTGCTTCGGGCAATGACCACTCCGCCGCGGTGGCAAGGATGGCCGAGGACCAAGGGGCCGCACATGTGGTGATCTCGGCCCAGATCGAGGAAGAGATCAGTCAGCTGGACGAAGACGAAGCCATTATGTTCCTTGAGGAAATGGG
>JBCAZO010000522.1:0-2253 GCA_038532975.1 Pseudomonadota bacterium | reverse complement strand
CATCCCGTCAGAGGTTTTGACGAACATGCCACCCTGCCCCTTCACCGGACGATCCGAGACAGCGCGGTAAATTGTTCCCGGGCGCGGCTGATCGCTGTCGCGCAGAAAATCAACCAGTTGTCCGTCTTCGATCAAGGCCGCAGCCTCAGCCTCGCCAATGTGACCCAACGCAATCACCCGACCCTTCATGCACCACCCTCAAACACAGGATATCCTGCTGCCTGCAATAGCCCAGCGGTTTCAGTCAAAGGCAAGCCAACGACAGCCGTAAAAGAGCCTTGAAGCCAGGGGATGAGCACTCCCGCCGGGCCTTGAATCCCATAGGCCCCAGCCTTGCCTCGCCAATCTTCCGTTGCCAGATAGGCGCGCAATTCGGTCTCAGACAGGCGCTTCATCTTTACATCGGTGACCACATCCTTTTCCCAAATCCGGTCACCCCGACGCACAGCAACGGCGGTAATCACCTTATGCCGTCGCCCCGACATCAGGCGCAGAAACACCTCGGCCTCATCCACGTTTTCGGGTTTTCCCAAAATACGCCGCCCCATGGCAACAGTGGTGTCCGCCGACAAAACCACATCGCTCCCTCCGGCCTCAACCGCGTTCGCCTTTTCGCGTGCCATTCGCACGCAATACGGCCGGGGCAATTCACCTTTTAGAGGGGTTTCGTCAATATCAGGCGCGCGAATGTCATCTGCCACGACACCAATCTGAGCCAATAACTCGCGTCTGCGCGGGCTACCTGATCCGAGGATCAAACGCGCGGTCTTCATGTCTTTCCGCATCTTATCCGAACACCGATTCCCAAGTTTCGGACTGCGGACACCGCAGTTACTTAAAGCGATAGTTGATCCGACCCTTGGTCAGATCGTAGGGCGTCATCTCGACCTGCACCTTGTCGCCTGCCAGAACCCGAATACGGTTTTTGCGCATCTTTCCTGCCGTATGGGCGATAATCTCATGGCCGTTCTCAAGCTCGACCCGGAATGTCGCATTAGGCAGGAGTTCCTTGACGACACCTGGAAATTCGAGCGTGTCTTCCTTGGCCATGGTATCTCCTTAGTTTGCCGTCCCTCTCATCGGGACGCGCCTTAAATGGTCCTATTTCTACAGTTTTTCAAGCTGAATGTTATCGTAAAAGCTGCGACGTCACGTGTTTGTCACGGCCCTTTTGTTCAACCCAATGGGTGCGCCCCAAGACACGCCCATCCGCCCGGACATGGGCAATTTTCTCAAGATCTACCTCGGCATAGGTCCAACCCGGCGTGTTGAGTTTCCCCTCGGCCAGAACGCCGGTATCAGGAAACCCCGCGTCCGGTGGCCCGAAAATACCGCCCATTCCAGTGGTGATATCAGCAACCTCGTTCCAAGGCGCCTCACCCACCAAAGACGCCATCACGCTAACGCATTGGGTCTCAAGGGCGCGCGCCATTGCCCCAATCCGCACGCGCCAATATCCTGACAACGCCTCTGTGCAGGACGGTGCAAGGATCAAATCCGCATCATAAAGCGCCCGGCCCAGAAGTGGAAATTCACTGTCATAACAAATGAGTATGCCAATTTTGCCGATCTCAGTATCAAAGAGCCGCAACCCGCAACCCGGCGCAGCGTGCATCGGGTCGCGTTCCCACCGCGTCATGATCTGTTTGTCCTGAATGCCAATCGCACCTGTCGGCGTGATTAGCCGTGCTCGATTGACAGGGCGATCTCCAATCTCAGGATCATAAACCGGCGCGGAGCCTGCGCAAATGTGCACTTCGTATTTGGCCGCTAACTCAACATGCAATGCGTCCGCTTCTGGTACGCGGTCAGAAACCGCATGCAAAGACTTCTCTAAGTCCGAGGCCACCTCTGGTCCGGACAACATTGCCAACTCCATGGCCGCATATTCGGGGAAAACCAAAAGTTTAGCCCCCTGCCCCGCCGCCGCTGCAACCCAGGTTTCTATCTTTTGCGCGTAGTCACTCCAGGTTTTGACTGGATCAAGCGGATAAGCGGCAGTGGCGATTTTCATGTGGCTTTGGCCTTGTTCAAATAGCTGCTCAGGCTTTGAAACACCTCACGTGGCGACGGGGTCGGTGGCAGTCCTGCGACGGTCAGCGCGTTCGACTTCACATCCAGAACCGAGGCGATGTCAAACCCATAGTCAGGCTGAAATCCATCAGAACCCGCCATCACAAGTGGCTCTGACATTAAATAACCGCGCGTTGTAAGTTTAACCTGTAGTTTCGATTATAGTTTCGTCAGGGATGC
>JBCAZO010000521.1:0-2269 GCA_038532975.1 Pseudomonadota bacterium | reverse complement strand
GGCTCTCGAAACCGGGCTTGCGCCCGACCGCCGTAACCATCTTTACCGGACCGAGCGCGCCAATCTGGCGTTCGCGGCCCATGTCATCGTGCCCAGTCCTCACACAGCCGCATTGCTTGTGTCGGAGTATGGCGTTGCGGAAAACCGCATCACCATCGCACAGCCGGGAACTGATCAGCCGACAGGCCAACCTAACCCGGAGGATCCACCCCTTATTCTTTCGGTCGGTATTCAGGTGCCGCGCAAGGGTCACGACATCCTATTGCAAGCCCTCGCGGCGCTTGTTGACCTCCCATGGCGGGCGGTGATTGTTGGCGCTGCGTATGATCCGCTCTATGCTGAGGAATTGTCGCAGCTACGGTGTAACCTGAATTTGACTGATCGGGTGCACTTCACTGGTCAGATTTCTGACAACGCACTTACGCGCCTCTACCATCAGGCCACAGTTTTCGCTCTGGCGACCCGGCACGAAGGCTATGGCATCGTCTTTAACGAGGCAATGGCACATGGTTTGCCGATCATTTCTTGTGACGTCGGTGCAGTATCCGGAACACTGGCGCCAGATGCCAGCCTTTTGACGCCGCCGGACGACCCACGTGCCTTTGCCCAAGAGCTCAATCGCATTCTCGACGACAGCTCCTTGCGCGCAGGAATGGCCGAGGCATCTTCCCGTGCCGGTCGTGATTTGCCTGGCTGGGACAGCACCGCGCGGCTTGTAGACACGGCACTGACTCGCGTGTGTTCTGAAGCCAGAGTCAGAGGGTAACGATATGGCCAAAGACGATTTATCCTTGGCAATACGGTTGCCGCAGGAGGCCGGTGATATTCTCCTAGCCCATTCTGCCAAGCGTAACCATCTGACTATCAATACAAAACGTGCAGGTGACTTTGTTTCTGAGGCCGACCGGGCCGCCGAAAACCACCTGCGCGCTGCTCTATTAGAGGCACGCCCCACCGACGGCTGGCTGGGTGAAGAAACAGGTGCCACATCCTGCGGCATGCGTCGATGGATCGTCGATCCACTCGACGGCACAACAAATTTTCTAAGGGGTATTGGCCACTGGGCCGTTTCCATTGCGCTCGAGGAGAATGGTGTCCTGCAACTCGGTGTCGTACACGACCCACTTCGGAAAGAAACATTTGCTGCACAATCTGGTCGTGGTGCTGCTTTAAATGGCAAGCCCATGTGTCCTGCACCAACCGACACCATGTCCGCCGCGCTGTTTGGCACAGGGATCCCGTTCGGAGACATGGCACATATTGATGACCACGCCGCTGATATCGCCCGACTAATGCCGCTTTGCGCCGGGGTGCGCCGCATGGGTGCTGCCGCACTTGATCTGGCTTATGTCGCCGCTGGTCGACTGGATGGCTTTTGGGAACACCGTCTACAACTGTGGGACATCGCCGCAGGGCTTGTATTATTGCGAGAAACCGGTGTGAAAGTCGAAGGCTGGCTACAATGCGAGCGCCCTGAAGAGAGCGGTACAATTCTGACCGCAACACCCCCGCTTTTCCCCGCCTTTGCTGCTTGCTTGCGTAACTTCTAAAACGTCTCAGCGCGTGTCCAGCCGGGCGAACAGATCGCCCGAGGGTGCATCGTTTGGCAAACTGTCCAGCCATGCGCGCACCGCAGCGCCATCCCGCCAATCCTCCCAAAGAAACCTCGCTCCCTCACCCACTACCGGGTTGAACCGATAGGCGCCCAACTCTTCCAGGCACGCGATAACTGCTTGGCTCAGTTCAGCAAATCCCGGCAGATATTCGACCGAAAGCATGTTTACCGGGCGCGACAGCCCCGACAGCACTTCAAGTTCGTAACCCTCGACGTCGATCTTAACATAGCCAGGTACACCATACCGCGCGATCAGGTTATCGAGCGTTACCATCTTCACGCTTTGCCGCCGGTCCCAGCGGACATGGCCGAACCCTGGCACGCTAGCCGCCTCTGTCACAAAACTCTGCTGCAACGACGACACTGTCGGGTGGCGCGACGAGACCACCATTTCGACCAAACTCTCCGATCTTCCCACCGCGGCCTCTATCAAAACGATGTCGCGCGGGAGGGTCCGACGCAAATAACGGGCGAACAGGTCCTGTGGCTCGACGGCGATCACTTTGACCCCCGCGGCCCGAATAGCACGCGCACGCGTGCCAACATGCGCGCCTACATCAAATGCGATATCTCCTGGCTTGAGGATATCGCAATAAAACCGGCGCCATGCCCATAGCTTTGCTGGGTTGTGATAGATCACAAGCGATCTGATCA
>JBCAZO010000520.1:0-2284 GCA_038532975.1 Pseudomonadota bacterium | reverse complement strand
GACCCCTTCGGCGCTGTCTTTGCGACGTCCAATGCTGCTGCAAAGGTCGCGCCACCACTGATGCCGCAGAAGATACCCTCGTTGCGCGCAAGCTCTTTGGCCATTGCGATGGCATCTGGTCCAGAGACAGTTTCCATCTGGTCAATGAAACCGTTTTCCATCGACTGATGGGCGATTTCGGAAATAAAGTCGGGCGACCAACCTTGCATTGGGTGCGGATTGAAGGCGGGATGGCTTGCTGCGGCACTTCCATCAGAGTTGAAAGGTTGTACTTCTCCGCTTTGCATGAGAGCGGCGGTCGCCGGTTCTGCAGTCACAATCTTGGTCTTTGGACTCTCTTCGCGCAGTACGCGAGCCACGCCGGTCAACGTACCGCCAGTGCCAAATCCGGTGACCCAAAAGTCCAAACCGTCATTTCCAAAATCCCGCAGAATTTCACGTGCTGTGGTGCGGCTGTGAATATCGACATTGGCCGGGTTTTCGAACTGCCGAGACATGAACCAACCGTGTTTTTCAGCCAATTCACGCGCTTTTTTTACCATTCCACTGCCCTTTTGTGCGGCGGGGGTCAGGATAACTTTTGCACCAAGAAAGCGCATGAGTTTGCGGCGTTCTACGCTGAAACTCTCTGCCATAGTCACAACCAGGGGATAGCCCTTTTGCGCACACACCATGGCAAGGCCTATACCAGTGTTGCCGCTAGTCGCCTCTACAATGGTCTGGCCGGGACGCAGCGAACCGTCGCGCTCGGCGGCCTCAATAATACCAAGGGCCAATCGGTCCTTCACAGAACCCATAGGATTAAACGCTTCGAGCTTCACGAAAAGCTCTACGCCCTTGGGCCCAAGTTTGTTGATTTTGACGATGGGCGTGTTGCCAATCGTTTCGAGGATGGAGGATTTGATCTGTGACATGTGACGGTCCTTTGAGGATAAATCGGTGAGTTGATGTCACAGGTTTTGGGTGTGCGATGTTGCAGTCAGATGTCCGGGAAAGCAGTTTTGTGTTTCAGTTGAGAAACAACGCAGAACCAGTCTGGAAAACTAAATATTATAATAATATCATATATTTGATACGTTTTCAGTTATCTGATCGCATTTGTTACCTGTTACAATTGAAACAAAACACAGGTGAATTGAAAACGAGCTGAAACATTCGCTCGATAGATATTTGACCATGACACTAGAGACTCAAACAGGCGCGGTTGGTCACTTACAGACCGCTGACTTGCTTTGGGATGCGATTGAGGCCCTGTCCGAAGGGATAGCTGTCTACGACGCAGACCATAGGCTTGTGACGTTCAATCGGCGATATTGCGATATGTTCCCCATTATTGCGGATCTGATTGAGCCAGGTGTGCAGTGGCGGGAGCTGCTCCGGGCAGGCGCAGAAAGAGGGCAATACAGAGACGCCATAGGCTGTGAGGCAAATTGGCTGGAAGAACGATTGAGCCAAGGGGTTCCAATTGGCCATACGCTTGAGATCGCTCTTGGTGATGGAGTTTACTATGAGACTCAATTCAGTGCCACGAAACATGGTGGCTTTGTTGTAGCCAATACAGATATCAGTGAGCGAAAACAGGCCGAACTTGCGGCGCACGAACAGGCACAGCTGTTGCGTATGGTGTTGGAAACTAGCCCTGTTGCTGTGGTCATGGCAAGGATGTCGGACGGCAAGGTTCTCTATCGGTCACCTCGGGCAATTCAGATGTACGGCGATACAGATTGCGCGCTGTCGCACTACGCCAATCCAAAAGATCGCGACACCTACATTGCCGAGTTGGCCAAATCAGGGGCGTTAGATGATTACCGTCTCACGATCAGACTTTCAGATGGTGCCACGGTTCCCGCCACATGCTGGGGACGCGTCATCGAGTTTGAAGGCGAGACCTGTGTTGTCTCAGCAGTTGTTGATCTGAGTGAGCGTCAGGCGCAGGAGGAGATGATCCGTCATGTGCTGGAGGCGTGTCCGGCACCCATTCAAATGACGAAAGCTGAAACAGGTGAAGTTCTGTTTAGCAGCCCGGAAACCATCTCACTCTTTGGGACTGATCGCAGTGCGCGGACCTTTTATGCAAGTACAAGTACGCGTGAGACTTATCTTCGGAAGTTGAAACAAGACAGAGCCGTTCGGAACTTCAGAGCAGAATATGTCAGGGCGGATGGTACGACGTTCTGGGGCGCGGTGTCAGCGCGGCTTATCAGGTACAATGATGAAGATGTTATCGTTTCGCATACACGAGATCTGACAGATCAGCTTCGGATCGAGGCGGAACTGGCCCAAC
>JBCAZO010000519.1:0-2288 GCA_038532975.1 Pseudomonadota bacterium | reverse complement strand
TGAAAAGAGCTTGGCTTGCTAGGGGCTTTGGCCATGTCTGTCCTCTGCTTCAGCCTTTCGTTGAGGCCTGACTCCGTGTTGTCACTCCCTAAGCCGCACATCCGCCGGGGTCAATTCCGCGCAGGCCCAAATTTTGGATGCACCCGGCCTCAGATTTGGTAAAAGATGCCTCAGGTCGCACGATTTATCTGGGCAAGGGGATGTTATGACGCGGTTTCTGTTATCGCTTGTGGTTTTGGTTTTTGTGAGCGTCGCGCCTGCCTCTGCGCAGCAACAGGTGTTTGTGCAGGTCGAAGCGCATCCCAGTCTGACCGCTGGTGAGGCAGCGGTGCGGCGCTATGCGTCGCGGGTGCAGGATGTGAACGGGTTCACGTTGCGCGGCGGATGGTACGCGGTGGCACTTGGGCCTTATGCCCCTGCAGATGCGCAGGCGATTTTGCGCAACCTGCGGGCCGCGCGCCTGATCCCGCGTGACAGCTACATCGCGCGCGTGACCGATTATCGCCAGCAATTCTGGCCGGTTGGCACCAATCTCTTGGGCAACCCGGCGCTCTTGGTGCCGCAAAACCGCGGCACGGAGACCGTGCAGACAGACCCCACACCAGACACGACAGAAGAAGCCGCAGTCCCGGAGCCACAACTGCCCGAACCCTCTGACGAAACCGTGCGACAGGCCCGCAACAGCGAGGCGCAGCTCACGCGGGAAGAACGTGCCGAGTTGCAGATCGCGCTGGAATGGGCCGGGTTCTATCAGGGGCGCATCGATGCCGCCTTTGGGCGTGGCACGCGAAATTCCATGGCAAGCTGGCAAGAGGCCAATAATTTCGAAGTCACCGGCGTTCTGACCACGCGGCAGCGTGCCGTCTTGCTCAGGCAATACAATTCGGTTCTGGAGGATCTGGACCTGAAACTGGTGCGCGATGCCAAAGCCGGGATCGAGATTCAGATGCCCTCGGCCATGGTGGCGTTTGAGAAGTACGAACCGCCCTTTGCGCATTACACAGGTGACAGCGACGCGCAGGTGCTTTTGATCAGTCAGGAAGGCAATCGCGCCACGCTGACAGGGCTTTATGACATCATGCAGACGCTGGCCATTGTGCCCGAAACCGGCGAGCGCGTTCTGAACAGCAACAGTTTCAAGCTGATTGGCGAGGGCACAAAAATTGTCTCGCACACGGAGGTAACGCTGGATCAGGGGCGTTTGAAAGGCTTTTCCCTTATCTGGCCAGTAGGAGATGAGGAGCGGCGCACACGTCTGTTGGCGGAAATGCAGAAAAGCTTTGTGCCCCTTGAGGCCGTCCTGGACCCTGCTGCAGGCAGCGGGACGCAGAGCATTGATCTGATCGCAGGCTTGGAAATCCGCAAGCCGCGTTTGTCGCGCTCAGGGTTTTACGTGGATCGTGCCGGGACGGTGGTGACAACCTCCGAGGTCGTGGCCGAGTGCCGCCGGATTACCATTGACGAGCGTTTTGAGGCCGAGGTTGCCGCGCAGGATGCAGAGCGCGGTATCGCTGTGCTGCGTCCGCTGGAGACGCTGGCCCCCATCGGCATCGCCGCGTTCAGCGCGGATGAACCTCGCCTGAAATCCGATGTGGCCGTGGCGGGATATTCCTATGGTGGGGTACTAGGTGCCCCGACCATCACGTTTGGTGAGCTTGCCGATGTGCAGGGGCTCAATGGCGAGCAGGACCTCAAGCGCCTTGCGCTGACGGCTCTTGATGGGGATGCTGGCGGACCGGTTGTCGATGCGGGTGGAGCTGTGCTGGGTATGCTCCTGCCTGAGGGTCAGGGCGGTCGGCAGCTGCCAGACGGGGTCAGTTTTGCCGCCAAGGCCGATGTGATCCGTGGTTTGCTGGATCAGCTGGGCGTAAGCACTTTGGAATCCCGTGATCAGGCCGATGTGGGGCTTGAGGCGCTCACCGACCGGGCGTCGGGTATGACTGTCTTGGTGAGTTGCTGGGACTAAGCAGTTTCGAATTTTGCTGTCCAAAATCCGACTGAATGGGGGCTCTGCCCCCATACCCCCGGGATATTTTCAGCAAAAAGAAAGATTATTGGGCATCCGCGATGCCGGCCTTGACGTGAATGAGCGTCGGGCGGTCGGCTTCAAATGCCTTGCGCGCGGCCTGCCCCATCTCATCCAGCGTGTCTGGAGAGGTCGCATGTGCGCCATAGGCCTTTGCCAAAGCGACAAAATCCGGGTTTCGGGCAATAACGGCATTGGGGGCGATCTGTGAGCGGACCATGCAATCCTCGATCTCTTTCAGCTTGCCGTTGTCCCACAGGAT
>JBCAZO010000518.1:0-2297 GCA_038532975.1 Pseudomonadota bacterium | reverse complement strand
GAAGAAGCAGAAAGCGAGGTAGAAGTTGAAGTCGGCGATGCCGGGCAGGCCGCGACGTTTGCAATAGGCCTCAACAAACTCTGCATCCGAGGGCAATCCGAATGCCGCGCGATCCACGCCTTGCAACCCGCGACCTTCCTTGTTGGCGGGCATCGACCATTGCATGATCACGGCGGCCAGATCGGCATAGGGATGGCCCAGCGTCGACAGTTCCCAGTCGAGTACGGCGACCACTTTGGGCGCGTCGGGCGCGATGAGCAGATTGTCGAGCCGGTAGTCTCCATGCACAAGACAGCGTTGTCCGTCATCATCTGGCATGTTGGCCTGAAGCCAGTCGATGAGCGCATCCATATCGCTGATCTCTTCTGTCTGGGTGGCGTGGTATTGCTGTGTCCACCGGTCGGTCTGGCGCTGGCAGTAGTGGCCGGGTGGTCCAAAGTCGCTCAGACCAACGGCGTCAATGTCGACCTGATGAATGGCGACCAGAACGCGGTTCATATCGTCAAGAATGGCCGCACGCTCATCTTGTCCGACTTCTGGCATGCTGGGATGGTCAAATACGCGTCCCGCGACATGCTCCATGATGTAGAACTCAGATCCAATCACGCCTTCATCTGTGCAATAGGCGAGCATTTTTGCGACCGGCACTTCTGTCTCCACCAGCGCTTGTTGCACGCGAAATTCCCGGTCTACCGCGTGGGCGGATTTCAGAAGCACACCGGGCGGTTTGCGCCGCAAGACATAGGAACATGTCGGTGTTTTAAGTAGGTAAGTCGGGTTCGATTGCCCGCCGGAGAACTTCGTTGCGGACAGCGGCCCTTCAAAACCCGGCAAGTGGTGCGCGGCCCAGGCTGCGACCGCGTCTGTGTCGAGTATGAGACTCATGCCTTGTCTCTCTGGTCCGGCAGGACATAATCGGCAAACTGCTCTCGCAGCGTCAGCTTCGAGACTTTGCCGGTCGCAGTCAGAGGCAACGCATCGACAAAGAGGATGTCGTCGGGAAGCTGCAAGCGGGCGAAATGCAGTGAAAGATGGGCGTGAATGTCTTCAAGGCTTGGGCGCGCGTCACCTTCTGGTACAACAACCAGAACCGGGCGCTCGTCCCATTTGGGGTGCGGAATGGCGATAACGGCGCAGGTCACAATGCCGGGATGCGACACGGCGGCGTTTTCAAGGTCGATCGAACTGATCCACTCACCACCCGATTTCACCAAATCCTTGGCGCGGTCGCGCACGATGAGCCGCCCGTTGGGATCAACCGTCGACACATCACCCGTGCCGAACCAGCCCTCAGCATCCATCGCAGCCGCTGTGGCGTCTTCATTGTTAAAGTATCCAGAGATGATTGTATTGCCGCGCACGAAAAGCTCGCCTGCTGTTTCGCCGTCATGGGGCAGGGGCGTGCCATTCTCATCGACAATTTTATAATCTACACCAAAAAGCCTGCGGCCTGCGCCCACCTTGGCGTCAACTTGCTCTTCCAGTGGCGCATCCTTGAGCGACGCGGGGAGAATGCCGCGTGTCCCAATGGGGCTCATTTCCGTCATGCCCCAGGCTTGGTTCACATTGACTCCCATCTCTTCATAAGCGGCGATCATAGAACGGGGCGCAGCAGACCCGCCCACCACAAGATCGGCAAAGCCATTCGGTACACGGCCTTGCGATTGGATTTCCTGCAAAAGCCCGGCCCAGACGGTGGGGACACCCCAGGCCGAGAAGACATTTTCAGCGTCCATCAGTCGAAACAGGCTTGCCCCGTCCAGTTGTGACCCCGGCATCACCATAGTCATGCCCACAAGCGACGCTGTGTAAGGCATGCCCCAGGCATTGACGTGAAAGAGCGGAACAACAGGCAAAACCGAATGTCCCGTGCGTAGGCTTTGCGGATGGCCTGCGACCACCATCAGGGCATGCAGAACCGTGGAGCGATGCGAGTAGAGTGCACCTTTGGGATTGCCGGTGGTTCCGGAGGTATAACACAGACCAGCGGCGGTATCTTCGGGAAAGACGGGCCAGTCAAAGCTTGTAGGTTCTGCGCCAAGAAGGTCTTCGTAGCTGAGCATATCAAGTGACGTATCTGGAATGTTCGCCCGATCGGTTAGTACAACAAAAACAAGGTCTTTGGGCAGTTGCGCCTTTGCGGCCTCCAGTACCTGTATAAGACTGGAGTCAACGCAGATTACCTTGTCCTGCGCGTGGTTGATGATGAAGCAAAGCTGTTCTATCGACAGGCGCGGATTGATCGTGTGACAACACTGGCTTGGAACGGGTATCGCCATTTCGAACTCTACTACGGG
>JBCAZO010000517.1:0-2299 GCA_038532975.1 Pseudomonadota bacterium | reverse complement strand
GTCACAGCCGCCGAAGCTGCAGGCGCCCGTGACGATGATGGTCTCAAAGGCGGACGAGGTCAGTGATGCGGCAGCACCTCTTCTGTCGGTGGCTGAAGGGGTTTTGATGACCCGAGATCTTGTCTCGGAGCCGGCTAACCATCTGACAACCGTGGAATTTGCCGATCGTATCTCGGGGCTGGCGGATCTGGGGCTGAAAATCACCGTGCTGGAGGAAAAAGACCTCGAAAAGCTAGGCATGCACCTGCTTTTGTCGGTCGGGCATGGCTCGGTCACGCCCTCCAAGGTGGCGATCATGGAATGGTCGGGTGGCAAGAAAGGCGATGCACCGCTTGCGCTGGTGGGCAAGGGCGTTGTTTTTGACACTGGCGGTATTTCCCTCAAACCGGCCGCTGGCATGGAAGAAATGACCATGGATATGGGCGGTGCGGGTGTTGTCGTGGGCACGATGAAGGCTTTGGCCCTGCGCAAGGCGAAGGCCAATGTTGTTGGCCTGGTGGGGCTTGTGGAAAACATGCCGTCGGGGCAGGCAACACGACCTGGCGATGTTGTGACGTCTATGAAGGGCGATACGGTGGAGATCATCAATACCGATGCCGAAGGGCGGCTCGTGCTGGCCGATGTGCTGTGGCACGCGCAGAAAGAATACAAACCCGCCGCGATTTTGAATTTGGCCACGCTAACCGGGGCGGTGATCATCGCCTTGGGGCACGAAAACACAGGTGTCTTTTCCAACGATGACGCGTTTTGCAACAAACTGCTGAAGTCTGCTGGGGCTGAAGGCGAGGGGGCATGGCGTCTGCCTTTGGGCGAAGCCTATGACAAACAGCTCAAGTCTGACATTGCCGACATGAAGAACGTGGGTGGCAGGCCCGCAGGCTCGATCACTGCCGCACAGTTCCTGCAACGCTTCATCGAGGATGGCATGCCTTGGATCCATCTGGATATTGCGGGCACGGCTCGGGTCAGCAAGGATACCGATTTTGCCCCGAAAGGCGCGACAGGCTGGGGCGTGATGACGCTCAATCGGCTGGTGGCGGATCATTTCGAAGGCGAGTGATGGGCGCGGTTTACTTCTATCATCTGACACGACACCCACTGGAAGTGACCTTGCCGCAGCTTTTAGGCAAGGCGCGCGGTGCCGGATGGCGCGTATTTGTGCGCGGTGTGGATGACGCGCGGCTTGATTGGCTCGATGAAAAGCTCTGGCTGGGGCCTGATGACGGTTTTCTGCCGCATGGTCGCGCAGGCGGTGCGCATGACGCGCGCCAGCCGATTTTGTTGGGGCGGGATACGGATACCGCGGCCAACAACGCACAGTGCTTGATGGCGATTGATGGCGCTGAGGTAAGTGCTGAGGAGGTAGGCGCGTTGGAACGGGCGTGCGTCTTGTTTGATGGCAATGACGAGACCGCGCTCAATCATGCTCGGGGGCAATGGAAGGCTCTGACCGAGGCGGGGTGTGCCGCGCAGTATTGGTCCGAAGCCTCGGGCCGTTGGGAAAAGAAGTCCGAAACCTGAACCAGAGGAGTGCACCTGCCTGACGATAATCGACCAAGCAGGTGTGTCATGCCCTATTCGGGGCGGGTATATACTTTTTCGGGGTTCAGGTCATAGCTCCACGGCAACCCGGAATTCTTCCATCCGTTCTTCAGCCGCCAGGGTCCGTTTGGATGGTCCTTGACCGTACCGCCTTCAAACCCGTCAACCACCACGTAAACCTGCTCAAGCCCCAGAGGTGCAAGTGCGTTGGCGGCCGGGGCGCCGCGTGTTCCACCCGACCGGCACATCACCAGCACCGGCGTCGACGTGCTCAAGCCACGCGATTCCAGCGCCGCCATGACACCGGCGGCAAAATCCGGGTTCGGCTCCATCGCGAATTTCGGTTTCTCCGGATTCCATTTGGCCGGGTTTACCAAAAGATAGGGCACATTCGCGTCGATCATATCGGTATAGCCGGTGAACATGATCTCGATGGGTTCTCTGACATCAAGAAACAAAACGGCGTCACCTTCGCTCTGTTTCATGTCGAAGGCTTCTTTTGCCGTCAGGTATAATCCCCAACTGGTCTGTTTCTCGGGGTCTTCCGGCTCGGGCGCGGCAAGCCCGGTGATGGGCTGCAACAGTGCAAGGCTCAGAACGGTGGCAACTGTGATGCGTGTCATGACGGGCCTCCCGGGTTAAAACGACATGATACGTGTGTCGTCTTCCAAAAGCCGTGCCGCCATTGCGGGCGGTTTCGCTACGCCGACACCTTCGATCAGCACACTAGCGTCGGCCCCTTTGTTGGGCAGGTAGA
>JBCAZO010000516.1:0-2299 GCA_038532975.1 Pseudomonadota bacterium | reverse complement strand
AGTGGCTTGGGCGCTATCGTCGCGTCAATGAAGCAGATGGGGGAAGGACGCCAGCTTGACCTTGCCAGCCTGAGCCCAGATGTCGAAAAAGTTTTTCAGCTCACGCGCATGGACTCGATCTTCAACATACATTCATCGGTCAATCAGGCGGTGCTAGGCAAAGCGGGTTAGCTGGTCTGAATTTACAACACATCCTGCCCATACCGGAGTGACCCATGCCGTCCAGACGTGCCATACGCCCTCGTGAAAAACCTGTTCGGATCATTACTCTGAAGGTAAAGGCCAATGAGAGCGCCGTTTCAGACAGTTTGCAAAACCTGCGAACGGGTCTGGCCGAGAGCGGGTTGGAAGCAGAAACCCTTGGCCGTGTGGAAATTGCGCTGGCTGAGGTGTTGAACAACATCACCGAACATGGCCAGGCGGAAACCGGCGTTGACACCGTGCGTCTGTCCGCACGCATTTCCGATCAAGACATACGGGTTGAAATTCGCGACAGCGGCACAGCCGTGCCAGAGGTCTGTCTGAACTCTGCTCATCTGCCGGACAACTCCGGACCACTCCATAGCTTACCGGAAGGGGGATTCGGGTGGTATCTGATTCACAATATGGTGGATGACTTGCGATACTCTCAGGAACACGGCGAGAACCAACTAGAACTGGTATTTCACCGCGCTTGAGACACCAGAACGTGGAAATAGCCACAAATTCGCCTCACTCGCAGCGAAAAACCGCCGAAATGAGTCGCGAAAACTAAGCTCGTAGCTGCATATAGCTTCCCTCGGCGCCGCGTTTTTACAGCCCCCACCCAGTGCGCGGCGTCGAGGACTTACCTTCCCAACAATTGGCATTCCTGCAAGACGGCTCTACTGTCCTTTCGACTATGAAATGACGGGGCTTGCTCATGCGCGACTTCCACCTTCCCGGCCGTTCGGCCACCTATGCCACCCATGGCATGTGTGCCACCTCACACCCCTTGGCGGCGCAGGCGGCCATCGACATTCTTTCGCGAGGCGGCAATGCCATGGACGCGGCCATCGCCGGGGCCGTCCTTCTGGGGATTTGCGAGCCGCAGATGACCGGCATCGGCGGCGATTGTTTTGTGCTCTACACGCGTCCAGGCAGCGACAAAATTCATGCGCTCAACGGATCGGGTCGTGCCCCGACGGCTGCAGATTCGGGCGCACTCCGCGCTGAGGGCCACACAGACGTGCCGCTTTACAGCGCGCATGCTGTCACGGTGCCCGGTGCGGTGGACGCGTTTTGCCATCTGTCCGAAACCGAGGGCAAACTAGGCCTCGATGCGCTTTTGGCCCCAAGCATTCACTATGCCGAGACCGGCGTGCCCATCGCCCCACGCGTGGCCGATGATCTGCCTGAGGCCACCACATGCCTTCAGGGCCACGGGATCACGCATTATTCGAAGAGCGGAAAAGCCTTTGGCGTCGGCGACATGTTCCGCGCACCCGGGCAAGCCGAGGTTCTGCGCCGCATCGCCAAGGACGGCCGGGATGCGTTCTACACTGGAGAAGTCGCCGAGGACATGTTGCGAACGCTGACCGAAATGGGTGGTGCGCACACGGCAGAAGATTTTGCCGCCACGGCCTCAATGCCCACCGATCCGATCAGCGGGACTTACAACGGCGTTGATCTCTATGAGCATCCCCCCAATGGTCAGGGCGCGACCGCGATCTTGCTTCTCAATATCCTGTCACATTTTGATATCGCGGGTATGGACCCTTTGGGTGCGGAACGCGTGCATATCGAAGCAGAGGCGACCAAGCTCGCCTATGACGCGCGCAACCGTTTCATGGCGGACCCGGATCATACGGCGCGTCTTGCGCATATGACCTCCTCTGACACCGCGGCCAAGCTGGCCGCACTGATTGATCCCAAACGCGCCATGCAGAGCGCGACGCAGATTTCAGAAGCTGTGCACAAAGACACGATTTACATCACCGTTGTGGATCGCGACCACATGGCCGTCTCGCTCATTTATTCGATCTTCCATGTCAAAATCGCGCAGGTTTGAAACAAACCTTGCATGGCCGGCTGACTGATAGGCGCCTCCCATGACGCCGAACGGCAGATTTGCCTTGCCGTTTTCAGCCAATATTCCGGGAATGATCGTGTGCATCGGGCGCTTTCCGCCGCCAAACTCATTGGGGTGGCCTTTTTCAAGAGTGAAGCCAGCCCCGCGGTTCTGAAAAAGAATGCCAAACTTTTCCGAGGCAATGCCGGATCCGAAGCCATGGAAGATCGAATAAATGAGCGAGACGGCCATGTGGTCGCGATCCACAAC
>JBCAZO010000515.1:0-2305 GCA_038532975.1 Pseudomonadota bacterium | reverse complement strand
GCTTGCTGTTCGGGATGCAGCGCCAATAGATAAGCGCCCCAAGCCATGGCGTTGGCTGATGTTTCGTGCCCCGCGACCACAAAGGTCAGCAGGTTGTCGACGGTGGTTTCGATATCCTCAAAATCCTCTTCCAGCGCCGCAATCATCAAATCCAGGAAGTCTAGCGGAATGGGACGGCTCTCAGAGCGGCGGCTTTCAATCACCTGACGCGCGAGAGCACGCATGTCTGTGACAGGCGCTTTGCTATAGAACCATTTCTTGCGAGGGACCCACGAGGGCAGACCCATCACGTCAAAGAGAGAGATATTGGAAATATACTCGAAATAGTTACGCAGCCCGACGCGAATCTGTTCGGCGCTGACTTCTTCGTTGCCTGAAAAAATGACGCGTGAGATATTGGTGAGTGTCGCGGCCGGCGCCATTTGCGCGACATCCACAAAACCTGGGCCTTCGCGCAGCGATGCGGCGATTTCCTTGCCGGTTTCTGCAAAGTGCTGGCAGAGCATGGGCAGGTTGCGCGCGGCAAAGAGAGGGGAGTAGCGGCGGCGCTGCGCTTTCCATTTCTCGCCCTCTGACAGCATCATCGAATTGCCAACGGCAGAACCAAGAATGTCTTTGGTGAATTGCGCCTTGGGGAATCTTCGACCGGCTCCAACCAGCAGCTCCGTGATGATCTCGGGGTCGCAGATATAGTGGATATTCAGCGGCCCCTTGAGATAGGTCTGCGTTGTGGTCTCAACCGGGATGACTTCGAGCATGTTGCGCCCGGCAAGCTTGGCGAATTTCAAAAGCCCCACGGGCGTCTCAGCCAGTTGCGCAGCAATTGGCAAGGAACTTGACACGGACGCGCCGGTGTCACGCTCTGTTTGTATGGTGTCAGTCATCTAATGATACAACGTCAGGAACAGTAATCGGGGCTGGCATAGAGTATACCTCACACAAAGCCGCATATCGCAATGCAGACATAAACACACCCAGCATCAAGCCTATCAGAACGCAGCGTTCAGGCAAGTGGTGGTGTTAACCAAAGTTAACGTCGTTATTATTTATTTAGAACATACCACTAAGAGCGTTTCTTAATGTTATTTTGCTCTGGTCAGGTGCGCTTGTTGAGTCCGGTTTCGGCGCCGTAAAGAAGAGATTGCCCAAATCTGACCGGAATGCGGACCCATTGTTAGCTAAAATATATGACAACACGCGCCTAAGGCAGAGCAAAGAGATGTGGTGGTATGGCGCTCACAGAGACCAAACAGGTGGAGGCTGAAAAGCCGGAGGTTATTGAGCCGGAGGACGAGCTTCTTCAGAACCTGAAAGACTATACTGCGATGGCCTTTGCTTTGATTTGGCAAAGGCAGGCGATCTTTTTGTCCGCGACGCTGTTAACGGCGTTTTACTTCGATCCGTTCAATGCCTTTCTGTTTTACATTCTGATCCTGTTTTTTGAAGTGCAGGACATCGTGCTGGCGCGCAACGTGGCGCGTCTCAAGGTGCACCAGCGCAAGGCGATCAATCTCAGTCTTTTCTGGATCCTGGTGAACACGGTTCTCAGTTCGCTCGCGATCTGTATCTATGCCGTTTCTGTTGCCTTCAGTCAGGAAACTGGTGGGCATTTTACCCCGCTCTTTTTCCTGTTTGCCGCGGCGCTTTTTGCTGCGATGAATAACCACCAACTGGTTTGGGCGCTGGCAATCCGGCTTGCGCTCTATGGTATTTCCTTTGTCATCATTGTTGTACGCGATTTGTGGGTTGAACGGCCGCCGCTGACCTCCGAATTATGGCTGCATTTCTTCACCGTCATTTTCGTGATGTATTTCCTGATCGACTGTTCGATCGTGTTCTTAAAACTCTATCGCAAGAATTTGGCGCATCTGAACAAGCTTCACAAGGAACACGAGCGCACCAAAGTGGCCTATAGAATCAAATCCCAGTTTGTATCAACTGTCAGCCATGAGTTGCGCACGCCGCTCACTTCAATCAAGGTATCGCTTGATCTGCTGAACTCGGGGGCTTTGGGGCCGATACCCGCCAATATGCAAAGCATAGTTGAGACCGCTGGTAAAAACAGTGACCGGCTATCGCGCCTGATTGATGACGTACTTGACCTGCAGAAGCTGGAAGCAGGTGAGATGACGTACCGCATGGAAGTGCTTAACGTTCAGGCCTTCCTCACTGACGCCGTGGAAGGGAATGCCGGATTTGCCGTTATGCACCAGGTCACACTCGTGCCGGAGTTCGACGAAAAACCATGGCTCTTTGTTGAGGCGGATGAAATGCGCCTCATGCAGGTGCTGTCCAATGTAATTTC
>JBCAZO010000514.1:0-2308 GCA_038532975.1 Pseudomonadota bacterium | reverse complement strand
CGCCACGCGGCTATGCCCGCAAGATTGATGGTGACCTTTCTCACAAGAAGGGTACAGCATGAATGACATCCTTCTCGAATTCGCCGGACGCATGGCCGATGCCGGAGCCACGCAACTGCCTGAAAGCTACAAGCAGCTTGTGGTCAATGCCGAGTTTCATCTCAAGACGCGCATGGCAGGGTCTGATTTGACAACACAATTGAAAGAGGTCAGCGACTATCGCCTGAACCTGAAAAAGGGCCGCATCAGCTTTGTTTTTGACGATGCGCCAGAGGTAGCCGCAGATGCGCAGGTGATTGGGACCTATGCGGATGATGGCACTTGGATGTGGGGCTGGGGGCACCCCGATGTGCCGCAAACGATGCAACAGGCAGCTTGGGCCGTGCAACAGTTCGGCGAACGGCAAGAGATTGAGGAACTGCTTAGCAGGGGTGGTCCGATTGATGCGAAACGACTAGCTGAGTTTCATGCCATCTGCGCCTATATCTCGGATGCCGACGGTGTCTTCATGGGCGCACACGGGGCAGGTGGACAGGTCTGCGTCTGTTACTACCAGAACAATCAACTTAAGGGCTTGTTGGGGCAATGACCGTTTATTTCATCGGCGCAGGTCCGGGCGACCCCGAGCTTTTGACCAAGAAAGCCGAACGTATCATCGGCGAATGTCCTGTTTGCCTTTATGCTGGGTCTCTGGTGCCGCCCGAAGTGGTCGCCTGCGCCCCGAAAGGCGCGCGGGTGATGGACACGGCACCGATGACGCTTGATGACACCCATGCTGAGATCGTGGCGGCGCATCAAAGAGGCCAAGACGTGGCACGTGTGCACTCGGGCGATCCCTCGCTTTACGGCGCGATTGCCGAACAAATCCGACGCCTGCGCAAAGAAGGCATCGACTATCAGATCATCCCCGGCGTGCCCGCCTATGCCGCCGCTGCTGCAGCTTTGGGGCAGGAACTGACTGTGCCCGAGATCGGGCAATCCATCGTGCTCACGCGCATGTCGATGAAATCGACCTCAATGCCTGCTGGCGAAACGCTAGAGAATTTCGCTCGTACAGGAACAACCCTGGCTATTCATCTGGGCGTGCGCGCATTTCGCGAGATTGAACGTGTCCTGACCCCGCATTACGGCGCGGACTGCCCTGTGGTAGTGGCCTATCGCGTCGGCTGGCCTGATCAAATGTTCATTCGTGGCACGCTCAGCGACATCCGCGAAAAGGTGCGCGCCGAAAAGATCACGCGCACGGCGCTTATCCTGGTCGGGCCTGTCTTGGGTGAAATCGCTGAATTTACGGAAAGTGCGCTTTACGATCCTGCTATTCCCCATGTTTTGCGGCCACGCGTCGCAACAGTTGAAGCAGACCAGTAATATTGTTGCGCCGCGGCGGTGTTTTACTGCACTGCGGCGGAATTTTTACGTGACTGTCATGGTTTAGCTCTACATGCTTCGGCGAAGTGTGTGTGTGATTCTGGTGCTGCCATGACAACATTTCTCTCTGCTGAGGTGCAGGCCGGGCTGGAAGAAGCCCGAAAACGCGGCCTGCAAAAAAGTCGACGTCTGCGCGTGGAAGCAGGCAATCAAAGCTATTCCGTGATCCGGGCCTGGGATGGGGGATTTGCGCTTCATGCCGAAACCGCACCACATCTGCGCGGCTTGGTCGACCTCTACGATGGCGCGCGGCACCTGTCGCGTTGCCTCATTGTTGCGTCCGAAGAGGACGGGCCGGAGATGCGCTTTGAACTCAAGGTCGTGAACGAGGCCGGGAGTGAACAACCCGTGGACTTTGAGCGCGCCGATGACGCGCCGGTGGCCTTGATTTCTAAGGTTTGAAGCAATTCAACTCAATATCGGTGACGTCGCTACGATAGATGGGCGCTCCCGCGTGATTTCAAGCCACTTTGAAAGGTTTGGGTGCCTCTGTACAACATCTGAGCCTTCGGGTGCGCGCGTGAAGTAGTCAAGCATCGGTATCAGATGTGCGGACGCAAGCGTGAAGCGCTCCGGCACAAGGACCCGTCCTTCTGCGGCAACCGCTTCCAAAGCTTGAAGCACAGTTTTCGCAGCCTCGAGGCCCTTTTCAATTTCTGAAGGGTCTGGCTCTTCACCTTCGATTGGGCGGAACACACTGTGCGAAAAGACCTGCCGCACCAATGGCCAGTAAGCCTAGTTATCAACGATGGAGATGACCTGCATCATCCGCGCCTGTGACAGGGCATCGGATGGGGTGAGGTTTAGGCCATCAAACCCTGCACGATCGGAAGGGAGGCGTGTAGGGGGAGGGGGGTGCTAGGGGGGGGGGGGTGGGGGG
>JBCAZO010000513.1:0-2313 GCA_038532975.1 Pseudomonadota bacterium | reverse complement strand
CTTGCGTGGACGTTTGAAGTTGAAAACTGGCCAATCATTCATGCGCTTAGGTCTTGCCCTCAAAAAACAAACGTAGACCGAAAGGCCGCGTGGTCACAGTTAGGATTTGGTGCCTATATGAGCGCTCTCAAAAGCGTCCAAACCGGTTTGAATGGACTATCGGTGACCTTGTTCGAACTTTCAATGCGGTTGTTCAGCTTCGATCCCGGCAAACAAACGTTCTATAGGCCGTGCGTCACGTAAAGTGCGTCTTTCGAACGGCCTTTTACATAGCCGAACACATTGCCATCTGCCCCGCTTTCTGGAAGCGTGCCCACATGGTGCATCGCATGTCCCCAAATGATCTGGTCCTGACGCCGATGGGCGTGCGGTTTCGTGGGCGGCGCTACCCTTGCACGATTGGCGGCGGGGGCATTTGGCAGGACAAGCGCGAAGGCGATGGGGCCACACCGGTGGGGGTGCACCGGATTGTCGGGATGCTCTATCGGCCGGACAGGATGGCGCGGCCTGCGGGTTGGGCGCTGCCCATCAGGACCGGCGATCTTTGGTCAGATGATCCAGGTCATGAGGACTACAACCTCATGGTCAGGCATCCCTATCCGTATTCGCACGAGGTGCTGAGGCGCGCCGATCCGCTTTATGATCTCATTCTGATCACCGACTGGAACTGGCCTTATGCGACCCGAGGCAAGGGTTCTTGCATTTTCCTGCACCAATGGCGCAGGCCGGGGTATCCTACGGCAGGGTGTGTGGCGTTTCGGCGCAACCATTTGCGCCAGATTGCGGCGCAGATCACCTACGATACACGGCTCATCGTGCGGCCAAGGTCTTTTTAAACGCTTTAGTCGTACGCACGCGCGCCGAAAATGGCACTGCCAACGCGCACATGGGTGGCGCCCAAGGCAATGGCGCTCTCAAAATCGCTGCTCATGCCCATGGACAAACCGGCAAGCCCGTTTCGCTCAGCAATCTTTGCCAAAAGCGCGAAATGCAGGCTGGGTTCTTCATCCACCGGGGGAATGCACATCAGGCCTTCTATGGGCAAATCCATGGCGCGGCACTCCGCCACAAACGTATCTGTTTCGATTGGCGAAATACCCGCTTTCTGCTCTTCCTCCCCGGTGTTGACCTGAATGAAAAGGCGGGGGCAGTGGCCTTCTTCCTGAGCGAGGCGCGCGATGGTTTTGGCCAGTTTGGGACGATCCACAGAATGAATGGATTGAAATAGGCCAAAGGCCTGGCGGGCCTTGTTGGTTTGCAGAGGGCCGATGAGATGAAGATCAATGCCCGGGTAGGTTTCGCGAAACTCAGGCCATTTGCCTGCCGCTTCCTGCACACGATTCTCGCCAAAAATACGATGGCCTTCTTCCAGCACAGCAGCCACCCGCTCATTGGGTTGCACCTTGGACACCGCAATAAGTGAAACCGCGTCTTCGGGACGACCTGCAGCGTTGCAGGCCTTTGTGATGCGGTTTTTGATGTCATCCAGACTCACGCTGCTCTCCTTGCGGTGCTGCATTCCTGCGCGCTATGTGCCATAGCCTTTGAACATGGGACAAGACCTGCGAATAGCCAGAGTGAAGTTACGGTGCTGTAACATCTCGTAGGGCTAGGTTGGCAAACACCTTGCTCCGGTCTTTACGGTTAGATAGTAGAGTATGGAAACAGTAACGGACGACCCGATGTACCACGCCCTGAAGTTGAAAAACGTTGGTCTGCTCTTTGCAGCGTTTTGTGTTTTGGCGTCTTGTAGCGCCTTTCGTGGTGCAAAGTTGGATCCTGACGCTTTTGCGGTAGAGACTGGTCGAGAGTCATCGGTTGGGTCGCAAACAGGCGGCACCAGCCTTTTTGATGCTTTCCGTGGCGACGGGTCCGCTGGGATCAAGGTGAACCGGTTCCTGTGGACGGCGTCTTTGGAAGTTCTGGATTTCTTGCCAGTGCAAAATGCAGATCCATTTACAGGCGTCATTTCCACCGGTTTCGGCACGCCTCCGGGTGGGGGTCGTGCCTATCGCGCGACCGTTCTGATTAGCGATCCGGCTTTGGATGCGCGCTCTTTGAATGTGGCATTGCAAAGCCGAAGTGGTCCGGTATCAACCGAGACGCAGCGTGCAGTAGAGGACGCGATTCTGACACGTGCGCGTCAATTACGTCAGCAGGCTGGTCGTTTCTGATCGCTGGCATTCAGAGAGTCGTTCCATCCATGACCTTTGAGAGCCACTGCATTTGCTGCGGCAGGCAGATGGTATTCAAATCGTAGGTTTCTTGAACGGAATTACGTGCGGTTTGTCCAAGCTGTTCGCGTTCAGCTTT
>JBCAZO010000512.1:0-2316 GCA_038532975.1 Pseudomonadota bacterium | reverse complement strand
GTGGGATACGCCACCTATGATCAGTTCCGCAAAGGCTCGGGCTCCAACATCACGGTATGTTCCATCGTGCGGCCATAGCCCGAGCCTTTGCGGAACTGATCATAGGTGGCGTATCCCACCACCCTTCCATCGACTTGTACCACCAAAAACGGCCTGCCCTCGGCCTGTCGCCCAGCGATTTCCTGCGCCACCAGATCCACCGTCTTTTCGGTCTCAGCGAAACTGACGGTCGTGTCTCGAATATAAGCGTTCACGATCCGCGCAACGGCCTCTGCATCTGCATCCTTGGCCGCGCGATGGAACATACCGTGATGTTGGAGCCCGACGCGCGAGGGCATGGGACGGGCCGGGCTTTGATGGCGGCACTTGAGGATCATGCTGTGGCGCAAAGGGTCGGGTCGCTGATGGCCGGGATCAGCGGCGAAAACACAGAGGCCGTCGCGTTTCACCTTGCCCTCGGCTATGAGGAGGTGGGACGTGTCGCGCAGGCAGGTTTCAAGTTCGGAAGATGGATTGATCTGATTTTGTTACAAAAACGCCTGTCACACGGGTCGGACAGTCGCTAAAGTTGCGCCCATGTCCATCTGGAACCGTATCTCCGAAGCGCTGTCGGCGCTGGCCAAGGGCGAGCCGCTCACGCGTGTGTTTGACGCACTGCGCACGCCACCTGAGCGCAGTGTGGCGTTTGCTATTGCGGTCATCGCGCTGGGGGCCAAGATGGCCAAGGCCGACGGGTTGGTCACGCGCGATGAGGTGACGGCCTTTCGAGAAGTCTTTCAGATCGCCCAAGGAGATGAGGCCGGAGCGGCGCGGGTCTTTAACCTCGCCCGGCAAGATGTTGTTGGATTTGAGGACTACGCGCAACGGATCAAGACCATGTTCGGGGCTGAAACGGACACGCTTTTTGACCTGATGGAAGGACTCTTTCACATCGCGGTGGCCGATGGGGTCTATCATCCCAACGAAGATGTGTTTCTTGAGCGTGTGGCGGAGATTTTCGAGATTCCCGAGTCGCAGTTTCAGGTGCTGCGCAGCCGGTTTGTACCAGATGCGAAACCTGATCCCTATGCGGTTCTGGGCGTGGATCCAAACGCGCCAATGGGCGAAATTCGCAGTCATTACCGTGCCTTGGTGCGCGACATGCATCCTGATCGCATGATCGCACGGGGTGTCCCGCAAGAGGCCATTAAGCTGGCTGAAAAGCGGCTGAGTGATATCAATCACGCCTGGGAAGAAATCAGCGGAAAGGGCTGAGATGCGCATTGCCACCTATAATGTGGAATGGTTCAACGCGCTTTTCGACGATGAGGGCGGGATGCTGGATGACAGTGAGCTGTCGGGTCGCCACGGGGTGAGCCGGCACGAACAGCTAACGGCGCTGGGCATCGTGTTCTCAGCGCTGGATGCCGATGCGATCATGGTGATTGAGGCCCCTGACACCAACAAAAGGCGGTCTACCGAACCTGCGCTGGAAAACTTTGCGGCGGCTATGGGGTTGCGTGCGCGTGAGGCCCTGATCGGCTTTGCAAATGAAACACAGCAAGAAATTGCGCTGCTTTATGATCCCGATGTGCTGAGTTGTCGTCACGACCCGCAAGGTGAAGAGACCGGCAAACGGGGATCGCCGGACGCCCCCCGATTTGACGGCGTGTTTCGGATTGATCTGGATATTGATGCCACCGAGGATCTGGTGGAGTTTTCCAAACCACCGCTTGAGATTGCGGCCCAGACGCAGGATGGGTTTGAATTCCGCATGATCGGCGCGCATCTGAAATCCAAGGCCCCGCACGGCGCGCGCAATCGCGATGAGGCCATGCGCATGGGCATTTCCAACCGGCGCAAGCAACAGGCGCAGGCGGTGTGGCTGCGGCGCCGGGTTGAAGCGCATCTTGAGGCGGGTGAGTCGCTTATCCTGCTTGGGGATCTGAATGACGGACCGGGACTGGACGAGTATGAGCATCTTTTCGGGCGCTCGTCGGTCGAGGTGATTATGGGCGACGGCATAAGCACAACCCACGCACTTTATGATCCGCACGCCAAACGCGCCCTGACACGTCGGATCGGGGCAATGAACACCACGGCACGGTTTTATATTTCGCAGGAAAAACGGTATCTTCAGGCACTTTTGGACTACATCATGGTGTCGCCTGATTTGCTGATGAAAAAACCCAGCTGGCGTATTTGGCATCCCTTTGATGATCCTGATTGCTGGAAGATGCCAGAGCTGATCGCCAACACATTAATCAGGCCTTAGCCAATGCAGACCGCGATCGCACCATCAATGAAATGGAGCATCGAGCATTTCGAGAAACCTTT
>JBCAZO010000511.1:0-2319 GCA_038532975.1 Pseudomonadota bacterium | reverse complement strand
GTGACGAAGCGATCAAGGCGTTGCCGCCAAAGGCAAAAATCACCGCGGATGTATGCAGCGGGCGCAACCGTCCGAAATTCGTATAGGGCTGTCCCCAATCGAAATTCAGCGCCGGAAAGGCGAGCTGGAAAGCGATGACGACGCCGACGAGAAAGCCCACGACACCCCAGAACGCCGTCGCGATCACCCCATAGCGTACCACGTCATCCATGTATTCGTTTTGCGGCGCCGCGATAACCGGTTCATCCGTCTGGCGGACGGTCCAGAGAAACAAACCACCTGCCACCAGCATGAAGATGATCATGTGAACCTGGTATGCGACGTCCCGCGCGTAGTTGGCTGCAATCATCGCAAACAGGGTGGCGACCCCTAGGGCGATGAGCTTTGTATAGTGTGCCATTTGGCGCTCCCTCACTCTCGTCGATTGTGTCTTTGGTTGCCCAAAGACCAGACAAACCTCGACATTTGCGGTCTTGGGGAAAGGTTCGAAATGCGTCCTTGATCGAGATCAAGATTACCCCCCCGGAACTTTGACCCGTATCAAGGCGGATTGTCGCGGGTGCCGGATGATAGACGTGAACCATCGCATCGCCTGAAGGAGGCCCAGATGCCCTACAAATCGATCATCATGATCCTGACACATTCCGATGCCAGCTTTGCCGCGCTCGAGGCAGCCCGCGATTTTGCGGAAAAGCGCGATGCGCATCTGGATGTGCTGGCGCTCGGCATCGATCGGAGCCAGGCGGGCTTTAGCTATACCGAATTCAGTGCAGCCCTGTTGGAAGCCGGACTTGAAGAGGCCAGAAAAACCGCGACATCGCTGGGCAAAAAGGCCAATGCTTTGCTGAACAAACAGTCGGGCCGATACGCAACTGTGCCGCTCGTCGCACCGATCGGAGCCGTCGGACAGGAAATCGCGCGATATGCCCGTTTTGGTGACCTGGCCATCATGCCCCTGCCTTACGGAGACGCGGCGCATTCCGATGATGTGAACGCGTTAGAGGCCGCGTTGTTTTCGGCGAATATCCCGGTTCTGGCGGTGCCCGGTGCGACAAAGCAGATTGTCGCGCCGAAACGGATCGTATTCGGTTGGAACGAAAGCGCCGAGGCAATGGCCGCTGCCCGCAGCGCTCTGCCGTTTCTTGTCGAAGCGGACACCGTGTTTGTCACTGTCATTGATCCTCCGCAACACGGTCCGGACCGGTCAGATCCAGGCGGTTTGGTCAGCCAGTACCTCGCGCGCCACGGGGTACGCTGCGAAATCGACGTTCTGTCGAAGTCAATGCATCGGGTCGGCGACGTTCTCTTGCGTCAGGTCGAAGACTGCGACGCCGACATGCTTGTTATGGGCGCGTATGGTAGGGCGCGTTGGTCCGAGGCAATGTTCGGTGGCGCAACTCGGCAAATGCTGGAATTCGCGAGTGTCCCGGTTCTGATGGCCCGCTGACGTTGAGATCAGGCGCTGCGGCGCAAGCTGTCCTGCGCAAAGAACTCGACCGAGAAATCAAAGAACGAGCGGATGAGGTCATCTTCATATCGCTCTCTCGTCGTCACGATCCAAAGCGTATGCGCCAGCTTTTCATGGTCAAAGCAGCGTACGAGTTCCGGCAAGAGGTCGCCCACGATGCGGGGCAATGCGCCGATACCGCGACCGTCCTGCAGGACGCCTGCCATGGTTGGCACGGTGGTCAGTGTCTGGACAATCCGGTCTTGGTCCAACTGGGTGTTGAACCAACCTGCGCATGCAATCTTGTCAGCGACATCGTTGCTGTAAACCAAACCAGCCCGGCCGGCGCACTCATCCAGGGTGTTTGGAACGCCATGCAAGTCCGCGTAGGCCTGACTACAATAGACGGACCACGGAATAGGCGTGAGAGCGCGGGCAATCAGATCGTCACCTTGGATCTGGTCTGCCGCACGCAAGGCCACGTCCGCCCTGCCATTGTGTAGCGCCGTGTGATGTTCCGCCGCTTCGACATCGAACATGACTTGAGGATTTGCCCGACGGTAATCGGCAATGATCCGGTCACCCCAGTTGTCCAGCGCCGCGTGGTTGGTCGTAACCCGGATGACAAGCGCATGATGCTCGGTCAGATGCTGGGCACGCAGCATGACGCGCCGCGCGGCATCCTCCATATCCGACGCAGCCGCGAAAATAGCCCGCCCCTCGCGCGTCAGAACCCAGTTCTCCCGGGCTTGTTCGAAAAGCGGCAAGCCGAGTTGCTTCTCTAGTGCGCGAATGCGCCTCAAGAGTTCTACTTCCGATCCGTTAGATTTCTGCGCCGCATCTTTGGCCCTTGGTGCGTCAGCAAGTGTCAA
>JBCAZO010000510.1:0-2328 GCA_038532975.1 Pseudomonadota bacterium | reverse complement strand
CAGGCCAGTGAAAGAGGTGTCTACCCAGCCATTGTTACGTCAGCGCCGCGGCGCCGATTCTTACGTACTGTGCTGCTGGCCAAAAGCATTACAAACCCAGTCATGTCATTTGAGGAAATCGGTATGGACGCCCAACCCACATTGGTAGGCGTGATCCCGGCATGACAGAATTGGCAGCCCTATTTGACCTAACAAATCAGGTTCTCTGGGCGCATTTTATCGTTTTTTTACGGGTCGGACCCGCTATGGCTCTGTTCCCGGGGTTGGGAGAGCAGTCCATACCAGTGCGGTTCAAACTATTGCTGGCACTGATGTTCACTATCGTTGTAACACCCGTTCTCACACCAGATCTAGCCGATATGCCGGACAGCATGATGACGCTTTTGCAGATCGTTTTGATCGAAACCGGGATCGGAACGCTCATCGGTATTGGACTTCGTCTTTTTCTCTTGGGGCTGCAAACCGCAGGCTCCATTGCGGCGCAGGTCACGTCTTTGTCCCAAATCCTTGGCAGCGTCGGTGTTACACCGCTTCCGGCCATGGGCCATCTTTTGGCCATTGGTGCACTAACATTGGGTATGATCCTGGGGCTGCATGTCCATTTGGCCAGAATGCTCGTTTTGACCTATGGCGCGCTGCCTTCGGCTGTTGTTCCTGACCCGGGCTCCGTTGCGCAATGGGGCACACAAAATGTTGCGGCGACCTTCTCACTGGCGTTCACTTTATCTGCACCATTTGTGATCGTCTCAATTCTCTACAACATCACGCTAGGTGTGATAAATCGTGCCATGCCGCAAATGATGGTCGTCTTTATTGGTGCACCAGTGATCACATTCACAGGTCTCATTCTTCTGTTCTTGCTTTCACCCGTTATGCTGCGCCTTTGGGTTGATGGCTTTCAAGCATTCATGATCAGCCCTTTTGAAAGTGTCAGATGAGCGGGAAACCTGATGACGATACAGACAAATCACATGAGCCGACGCCGCATAAGCTGGCGGAGGCACGCAAAAAGGGGCAAATCGCCAAATCGGCTGACCTGACAACTGCCGCGGCCTATGGTGGATTTCTTTTGACGGCCATTGTGGCAGGAGAGGCGTCGATAGATACGCTCGCCGCGTTGTTCAAAACACTCATTTTGCAGTCAGACGCGCTTGCTGATTTGATCTTCAACGGAAGCCAACAGGTCGTTCTGAGCTCAATCCTTGCTGTGCTTGCCCTTGGGCTTTCAGTCTGGTTTCTCTTACCGGCATCCACGGCATTGGCATCTGTGTTCGCCCAACGCAGTTTTATCGTCACACCGTCAAAACTGAAGCCTAAACTCTCACGGATAGGCCTTATTCAAAATGCTAAAAACAAGTATGGACCAAGCGGACTTTTCGAGTTTTTCAAGAACTTTGTAAAACTGGTTCTGTATTCCTGTCTGCTTGCCGTTTTTCTGATTTACCGACTACCGGAACTTGCCGGCAGCTTGCATGCAGAACCGGCACAGATTGGCGCGCTCATGGCGCGCACTTTGGTCGACTTCATGTTTGTCGTTCTCGCCATCGCGCTGGGCATTGGCGCAGTTGACTATGTTTGGCATTACTTTGATCACCTGCGGCAGAACCGCATGTCGCATCAGGAACTTAAAGATGAGTTCAAACAAAACGAGGGCGATCCGCATCTCAAGAGCGAACGCCGCCAGCGTGCCGCGCGCGTTGCCTCAGAGCAAATGATCTCTGATGTAAAGAACGCAGAAGTGGTGATCATGAACCCGACCCATTTTGCTGTTGCGCTCAAATGGAGCCGCTTGCCGGGCGCGGCACCCGTTTGTGTTGCAAAGGGCGCGGATCATATAGCGCTAACCATTCGCGATGTTGCCATCGAACATGGTGTACCAGTACGTCAGGATGCGCCAACGGCCCGTGCGCTTTTTGCCTCGACGGAGATTGGAAAGGAAATTGACCCATCACATTACCGCGCCGTCGCGGCCGCCGTGCGTTTTGCAGAAGCCATGCGCAAGCGCGCAAGGAACATGTGATGAAAAAAGACATCCTCCAGCAGATATCTGAGTTGACCGACGCGACGTATCGCGCGGATCTGGCGCGTTTGAAGACCCTAAAAGAGGCGGAACAGGGGGTGCGAGACGCGCTCGAAGAGCTCGAAAAGGTAAACAAGCGAAATTCAACCGCTTTGTTGACCGAAATGAAGGGTCAAAAATCCTTGGGCGGCGACGTGTTGTGGCAAGCGTGGATGAGTCGTGCACGCGGGGCCCGACAATTGGAAATGGTACAGATCCGGGTGCAGAAAGAACATGTGTTGCAAAATCTGCGTGAATATTTTGGGCGC
>JBCAZO010000509.1:0-2333 GCA_038532975.1 Pseudomonadota bacterium | reverse complement strand
TCCGTTCTTCGCGCGCATTCCTTTGGGTGTGCTTGCTGTCTTTGCGGCCTGGGGCGCTGTGATCGTTTATGCGGCATCCAATCCAATTGTCACACAGCTGGTGCGGATTGGTGAGGCAAACCTCATTGATGGGACGCGCAACGCCATCACATTCACCAACCTCTTTGTCTTGGCGTCGCTCATTTCTCTGGTGCCCTTAGCGCTTTTGAACAAACGGGACCTCACCAAAGAAAACACCAAAAATCTGACACGGCGACAGTGGATATTTTTGAGTGTATCAGCTCTCTTGTCCTCGGCGCTCACTCCTGGGCTGTTCTTTTATGCGCTAGAGCATACAACCGTGACCAATATGGTTCTGGTCGGTCGTATCGAGCCGCTGGTTTTCATTCTGGCCACTTGGGTTTTCCTGCGTGAGCGCCTTAATATATGGGCCTTTATCGCGGGTCTTGTTGCTATGCTTGGTGCGCTGGTGATCCTGGGGTTTGGCCAAGAGGCCAGCATAACCCTCGGCAAAGGCGAGCTTGCCACGCTTGGCGCCACCCTGACCTATACCGCCTCCAGCCTCGTGGCCCGCGTCGGGCTCAAGCAAATTCCTTTCGGGCTTTTCATTGTGTTCCGGACAGTTATTGGCACCACACTCTACTTTGGGTTCACAGCCTACATGTTCGGCTTCGACAGCTATCGTGATCTCTTTGCGCCCATCCTGCTCTCTTGGGTGTGGGTTTATGTCGGGATTGTCATCATCCTCGGTCAGCTCCTTTGGGGCTTTGCGCTCAAACATGCCAGCGCAGGGGACATGTCCATGGCCACATCCTTTTCCCCGCTGATTGCAATCATGATTGCCATGGTTCTCTTGGGCGAAGATCCCGGCGCGGGCTTGATTCCAGGGGCCGCGATCATGCTCTTTGCCATCATTCTCGGCCAATGCGGACCAAGCCTTGCGGCGCGGACACGGCACACGCTGGGCGGCTCACTCTCTACCATTCGCACCCAGGCATTGAGCGCCTGCGACATGTTCGATTCCAAGGTTCTGATCCAGGCACGTCTTATCTAGGCCGCCCCCTCGCTTAAAAATTTCGAAAAAAAATTTCTGCGACAGGAATATTCTTGCCACCTGATGCGTAAACCTATCGTAACCCGAGTTCGGAGTGTGTAATGCTACATCTGCAAACGCGCCAAAATCAAAAGCACATTCCGTGCCCGGTGCCGTTTGCGGATGTAACATCTGTGGCCGTGACATGGCCCTTGCAACCGGTTCGGAACGTCTTATTGGCAGAAGATCTGAAAAAAGACCTGATCGCGATGCTGCCTCGGCTACGACGGTTTGCCCGCACCATGACCCGTTCCGTGACGGAGGCCGACGATCTGGTGCAAGAGGCCTGCTTGCGGGCCCTGAGCCGGTCGGATCAGTGGGATCCGAGCCAGCCTTTGGATCGCTGGGTTTTCCGGATCACACGCAACCTGTGGATCAGTGAACTGCGCAAACGTCAGGTCCGGCTGGGCCAAGGCCATGTTCCAGCGGACGAAACGAATGAGTTGGTTTCGCGGGATACAGGAGAGGAGTCAGTCGTTGTCAGCCAGCTTAAGGGCAGGATCGCCGCCCTGCCTGAGGACCTATCCGCGGTGCTGCTTTTGGTCTCTGTCGAAGGCTATAGCTATGCCGAGACCGCCGAACTGCTCAGCGTTCCAATAGGCACAGTGATGAGCCGCGTTCATCGCGCGCGCAAGCTTTTGGCAAAAGAGCTTGCACAGACAGAGGGAGCGGATCAGTGACACGTGACCCCGAAACACTCAGCGCGTTCCTCGATGGTGAATTGTCACCGACCGAGACACTTGAGATTGAAAAAGCGCTGGAAACAGACGCCGAGCTGCGCGCAGAACTGGAAAGTCTTATGGCGGCTGATCAGGCGGCGCAGGAAGATTTTGCCGAAATCCTGAACGAACCGGTCCCCTTTGAACTGGCCGCTGCCATTGAAAATGCTCCAAGCGCCACAGATACGCCTGCCGCGAACTTGCCCAGCAAGCCAAGCTCGCTAACCTGGCTCACCGCGATTGCCGCTTGTCTGGCGTTGATGATTGGTGGAGCCGGTGGCTACCTTGCCGGATCAACAAACAACACCCAACTGGCCGCGGCCCCTGGGTGGCTGGAAGATATTGCCGATTATCACCGCGTTTATGCAGGACAGGAACGGCATCTTGTCGAAGTTCCTGCAAGTGAAGCGGATCATATCGAAACCTGGCTGACCAAAACCGTTGGGGCGCAAGTCCGCATTCCAGACTTGTCGCAGCACGGCCTGTCCTTTCAGGGCGCGCGCCTGCTTGTGGCTGCTGGC
>JBCAZO010000508.1:0-2337 GCA_038532975.1 Pseudomonadota bacterium | reverse complement strand
ATTTGGGGGCAGCCGATGTGGGGCACCTGGTGGGCCTGGGACCCGCGGCTCACATCCTTTTTAATCCTGTTCCTGTTTTATCTGGGCTATATCGCGCTGTGGGAAGCAATTGAGAATGACGATACGGCGGCGGATCTCACATCGATCCTTTGCCTTGTCGGCTCGGTTTTTGCGATACTCAGCCGCTACGCGGTGAATTTTTGGAACCAAGGGCTGCATCAGGGGGCGTCGCTGAGCCTTGATAAGGAAGATAATGTGCACGACGTGTTTTATCATCCGCTGCTCGTTTGCATTGCGGGGTTTGTGCTCTTGTTCATTGCGCTGGTCTTTCTACGAACCCAAACCGAGATTCGCGCCCGCCGGATGCGCGCTCTCATGGCCCGTGAAAGGCTGACCGCATGATGCCAGATCTCGGCAAATACGCCGATGCAGTGATGTCGGCCTATGCGGTATCGCTGTTGCTGTTGATGTTGTTGGTCATCTTCAGCTGGCGACGCGCGGTGCGGGTGAAAAGAGACCTTGAAGATATTGAAGGTAAAGGACAGTCAGATGGCTAAAGTGTCCCCATTGATGATCGCGCCACTGGTTACAGGTGCTCTTTTAGTCTTCTTGGTCGCTGGTCTGTTTCGCAATAATCCAGATGCCTTACCATCTGCCCTCGCTGGCAAGCCTGCGCCAGAAACACAGTTCACACCTTTAGCGAGCAAGCCGGAATTTAGGCCAGAAGTACTAAAGGAACCGGGTCCTAAGCTGGTGAATTTCTGGGCTAGTTGGTGCGCGCCTTGCCGGGCGGAACACCCAAACCTAACTGCCATCGCTGAAGAAGGTATTCCTGTCTATGGTGTGAATTACAAAGATCAAACAGAAAAAGCGTTAGATTTTTTGAATGAGTTGGGAGATCCATTTGCAGCGTTAGCTAAGGATTCTAGCGGCAGACCCTCCATAGATTGGGGAGTAATTGCTGTACCTGAAACTTTCGTCATCAACAGTGAGGGCAAGATTGTGCTGCGCTTTGCCGGACCCATCACAGAACGGGTGATGGACAGCGAAATCCGCCCGGCCATCGAACGCGCCAAGAACTGATCAGCGCGTCGGCTGGCAGTGGCCGGCTGCAGGCACTTCGTTTACAGCACAGGCATTGGCGTCTTGCGCGCCGGTTGTGGCGCCGATCAGGACCACGCAGCACAGGATTAGAACTTGTGAGGCAATCAGAAATGTACGCATATCGTTGGTCTTTCGTAAGTTGTCTAAACAATGTGATGATTAACCTGGGGTCTGCGAGGGGAAAAACTAAGTCAGGAAATCCATACCTTTCGGACTATTCACAAGCATTTGAGGCAAATGCGATGCGCCGTGAGCAGGCCCCCCTCTCTTGCGCAAGCCATGCGGGGTTGCTATCTGGCCTAGACTTATCCGATTGTTTTGATCGGGAAACCGGAGAAGACCAGTTTGCAAGACATGGCTCCACGGCTTGAGACCAAGCATCTGATGCGTCGCTACGAGGGGCGTGTCGTCGTGGATGATGTGTCGCTCGAAGTACAGCCCGGGCAGGTGACGTGCCTGCTGGGGCCCTCGGGCTGCGGCAAGTCGACAACCTTGCGAATGATCGCAGGCGTGGAAATGCAGGACGAGGGCGAGATCTGGGTCGATGGAAATCTGGTCTGTGACACGGTATTTCGTATCCCACCTGAGCGGCGCAACATCGGGCTGATGTTTCAGGATTTTGCGCTTTTTCCTCATTTGCGCGTCGGCGAGAACGTGGCCTTTGGTCTGAGCGGTGACAAATCGGAGAAAGACAAGCGCGTTGGTGAGCTTTTGGAGCGGGTGGGGCTGGAGGGGTATGCCGCCAAGTTTCCGCATGAATTGTCTGGCGGGGAACAACAGCGCGTGGCGCTCGCCCGGGCCTTGGCGCCGCGCCCACGGATCATGCTCATGGACGAGCCGTTTTCCGGGCTTGATAACCGCCTGCGCGATGGCATTCGTGATGAAACGCTGGAAGTGCTGCGCGAGGCGGACACCGCGGTTCTTTTGGTGACGCACGAGCCCGAAGAGGCAATGCGCATGGCCGATAATATTGCCCTTATGCGCCATGGCCGGATCGTGCAGCAGGGTGCGCCTTACAATATCTTCAATGCGCCCGCTGACCGGGACGCTGTGGCGTTTTTCAGCGATGTAAACGTGGTGCGCGCCGAAGTGTCCGGTGCCCTGGCGCAAACACCCTTTGGTCAGTTTCTTGCGCCCGGGATTGCCGATGGACAATCGGTGGACATCGTCGTGCGTCCGCAGCACGTGAAAATCGATTTTGATCGCAATGGTGGGGGATGGGCCCACACCATT
>JBCAZO010000507.1:0-2346 GCA_038532975.1 Pseudomonadota bacterium | reverse complement strand
AAATCCAGATAAAATCGTCTTGGGATGTGACCAAGTGCTGAGTTTCGAAGCCACAATTCTTTCCAAGCCTTCTGATCCTAAAACCGCTTTGGCACAACTTCTCGCAATGAATGGGCGCCGACATGAGCTTTTGTCAGCGGCTGTGATTTGCGAAAATGGGAATCCGGTGTGGCGGCATGTTGGCATCGTAAAAATGGTCATGCGCCAAATGTCCGACGCATATCTTCAAAGCTACGTCGACAGAAATTGGCAAAGTATCCGTGAGTCAGTTGGCAGCTACAAGCTGGAAGAAGAGGGGGCTCGTCTCTTTGCTCAGGTCAATGGCGACTATTTTACCGTCTTGGGTTTGCCTCTTCTGGAAATTTTGTCGTATCTCAGCCTCAAGGGAGAGCTGGAAACATGACAGAACAAAAAATTCCATTGGCTGGCGTGATCGGATCACCCATAGCGCATTCCAAATCTCCTCAGATTCACACTCATTGGCTCAAGACACATGGCATCAAAGGTTTCTACGTTCCGATGGACGTTAGCGCCGACGATCTTGAAGCTGTTATTCGTTCGTTGCCGAAGGCTGGTTTTGTCGGTGTGAACATCACTGTGCCTCACAAGGAAAAGATCCTAGAGATCGCGGATCTCGTGACTGATAGGGCCACTTTGATCGGCGCGGCGAATACGTTAATTTTTCGAAAAGACGGAAAGATCCACGCGGATAACACAGACGGCGTGGGATTTGTCCGCAACCTTCGTCAAAACGCGTCTGGATGGAACCCTGCGGCAGGCCCTGCTGCGCTCTTTGGTGCAGGGGGTGCGGCACGCGCCGTGATATCCGCACTCTTGGAAACTGGCGTGCCTGAAATCATGATTTCCAATAGAACTCGTGTCCGTGCCGAAGCACTTAAAACAGAGTTCGGTAAACGGCTGACTGTGGTAGACTGGGTCCAAGCTGGCAACATGTTAGAAGATGCGGCGATGGTTGTGAACACAACTTCACTTGGCATGATCGGAAAACCGCCCTTACGCGTGCCGCTTGACGGTCTACGCAAAGGGGCTTTGGTGACAGATTTGGTATATGCGCCATTGAAGACCAAGCTTCTGGCAGAAGCCGAAGATATGGGATGCGTCACAGTTGATGGTCTTGGCATGCTATTGCATCAGGCGGTTCCTGCTTTCGAACGATGGTTCGGTGTACGCCCAGAAGTTGACAGTGCCACCCGCGCCGCAGCGCTCAGATGACATTCAAACTCGGGCTGACCGGTTCCGTTGGAATGGGGAAATCGACAACGGCAAAACTATTTTCCGAAGAAGGATGCGATATCTGGGATGCTGATGCCGCAGTTCATCGTCTCTATGCAAAGGGTGGTCTGGCAGTCGAGCCCATGGCCTGCTTGTTTCCCGCGGCAATCGAAGAAGGAGCTGTTTCGCGGGAAAAACTGAAAACGATCCTAGAATCCAACCCCGATGCGTTGAAGGAAATCGAATGTATTGTGCATCCCCTTGTGGCCCAGGATCGCGCAGAATTCCTTAAACATACGATATCAGATATATGCGTTTTCGACATCCCGCTTCTCTTTGAAACGGGATCGGACGAAATGATGGATGCAACTGTTTGCGTTACTGTTGGACCAGATGTCCAAAAAGCACGCGTCTTGGAGCGGGGCACAATGACAGAAGAGCAACTCAATATAATTCTAGCGAAGCAAATGCCTGACAGTGAAAAACGCGCTCGCTCTGATTTCGTGATCACCACTGACACACTTGAACATGCCAAAGCTCAGGTCCAAGATATCGTGAGACAAATCAGGGCTACATTTACCCATGCGTGAAATCGTACTGGATACCGAAACCACCGGCTTTGAACCCGAGCAAGGCGACAGGATTGTTGAGATCGGGGGTGTTGAGCTTTTCAACCACGTGCCCACGGGCAAGACCTTTCACAAATACATCAATCCAGAACGTTCCATGCCGAACGAAGCGTTTGAGGTGCATGGGCTTGGCGACGATTTTCTTCGGGACAAACCGCTTTTCTCTGAGGTAGCGCAGGACTTCCTCGATTTCGTAGGTGATGCAAAGCTCGTCATTCACAACGCTGCCTTTGACATGAAGTTTCTAAATGCCGAGCTTGGCTGGCTTCAGCTTCCACAATTGCCTTGGGATCAGGCGATTGATACTCTGGCTATTGCAAGAAAGAAGTTTCCGGGCTCGCCCGCATCTCTGGATGCGCTGTGTCGTCGGTTTGGCATCGATAATTCCGACCGCACGCTCCACGGTGCTTTGCTGGACTCTGAAATCCTTGCGGAGGTCTACCTCGAACTTATTGGAGGCCGTCAGCCAGATTTCGCTTTGGCC
>JBCAZO010000506.1:0-2349 GCA_038532975.1 Pseudomonadota bacterium | reverse complement strand
CCAAATGCAATCAGGTGAAACTCATGCACGTTGCTTGGAAGGCAAGGGTCTTACCATTACACAACGCCCGCAACTCACTGAGAGCTGTTATTTCATTGGTTTTCCAAGGTCAATACTGACTGTATGAAACAACAAACCTATCTCGTGATCCATATAGGAATTACTGCCCAAAAACGTAAGTTCGGCCTAAAACTAAATGTGGATTGTGCTGAAAAACCCTGGCTGCAACCACGCACTATCGGGCGGAAAGCTGACTTTCGCTGCAGTAAGGGCCGATCTGTTTAGCGGACCTTACTACCGATGAGCACCCCCGGGCAGAATCAAGTGCCGCTGAGCCATCTAAAAGCCTAAATTTGACCTGCTAAATGTCTCAGGCGAGAACTCACAACCCAAAGCCACCGAGGTTGCACCCAGTAAATAGGAAGACAAGACGTGTGAAACTAACCTTGGTCGTTATGAAACGCGTCCTTATCTAGCATTCAGAAAGTTCGGAATCTGACAATTTCGCCATCTTGGCTCAAACTCCATTGACGTCAGATCAACCGGCAATAATGTGACGAATTCTGTAATACGCCTATCGGATTACAAACACCGATTGGTGCGCATGTCGAGCGACGCGGGCAGAGTTGGGGCCTATCAGATAATCTTTCAATTCCGGTCGGTTTGCCCCGACAAATATTGCATCAGAGCCAATGTCATTTGCAGTTTTGATGATCTGATCGTAGATCGTACCGCGCGCTATGTGCAGCTTCACTTCGATGTCTGATGCAATAGAGGCCTTGGCCCATTTTTCCAGCTCGCTCTTCACGCTTTGGTGTATCTTTTCAAAATGATCAGGTTCCAGCATCACGCCGACAATCGCCATGCCGCTATCTGGAACAACATTCAGAACGTGCAATGCAACGCCTTCACTACGCGCCATATTGGCTGCGGCTTCTGCGCACCGTGTCATGCCCTTCGCATCATTCAGGTCAACAGCTAAAAGCGGTGTCTTAAACATAACTCGCTCTCCTTAAAACGCGGGTTGCGTGGCGCGTGGGCGCTGTATCAATACCAGACCTGCCAACAACAGCAGTGCTGGAATAAAGAACAGCTCTTTTGGAAGGCGCTCGTTTTCCACTTCGGCTCTAACCAGTTGCACCGGTGTGTCACCATAAAAGTCATAGTCGATGCTCAGGTCTCCATGCGGTCCGCCAAAAGGTTCTTCCAGCACCAGCGCCTCTCCTTCTTGAATGAAAGTAAGCCCTTGTTCCGTCAAAGCCGCCTCTGCATCACCAGCAACGGCAGGAATGATAATCGTGGTTGGACGCGTATCGCCCGTGTCAAAGTCTGGGCCTGCAATTGTCAGGCGGATGTCTGCGCCATCCTCGGCTTCGGACATCAATACAAAAGCGGCGGAACCTTCGGCCTGAGCATATTTTTCGCTGACCTGATCAAGGAAAAAGTCGGGTCGGAACAGCATAAAGGCAATGACAAGCAACGCTACACTTTCCCATCTTCGCGACTTAGAGATGAAATAGCCTTGGGTTGCTGCCGCGAAAAGAAGCATCGCGATGAGCGAGATAAAGAAAACCAGGATCGCCTTGGCCCATCCAACGTCGATCAGCAAAAGGTCGGTGTTGAAGATGAACAGGAACGGCAATAGTGCCGTTCGGATGTCATAGGCAAAGCCCTGCACACCGGTTTTGATCGGATCTCCCCTACTGATCGCTGCCGCAGCATAGGCTGCAAGACCAACAGGCGGCGTGTCGTCCGCCAATATCCCGAAGTAGAAGACGAAAAGGTGCACAGCAATCAACTCGAACTGGTAGCCGGCGGTGGCGCCGACCGAGATGATCACCGGCGCCATCAGCGAAGACACCACAATGTAATTGGCCGTGGTCGGCAGGCCCATGCCTAGGATCAGCGACAGGACCGCAACGAGGATCAGGAGGATCCAGATGTTGCCGCCCGAGATCACTTCGATCACCTGACCGATCACCTGGTGCGCGCCTGTGAGGCTGATGGTGCCGACGATGATACCGGCAGCCCCGGTCGCGACACCAATGCCGATCATGTTGCGCGCACCCAGGATCAACCCGTTCACAAAGTCAGCCCAGCCGTTGATAAGAGGGGCAAGGCCGCGGTCGGCCTCTTGCCGCACAGATGCTCCCCGGAAGAAAGCTTTCAACGGGCGGTGCGTTAGGGCGACGATGATCATGAAGATGGTGGCCCAGAAGGCGGAAAGCGCCGGTGAGAGGCGGTCCAGGTCTTCGGTCCGCACCATCAGATTCCAGACCAGAATGAATATCGGAAGGGCGAAATACGCGCCGCCCAGAAGTGTCGGCGTCAGACGCGGCGCTTCCAGCT
>JBCAZO010000505.1:0-2351 GCA_038532975.1 Pseudomonadota bacterium | reverse complement strand
CTTGAGGAAGACGAGACACTGCTTGTGCAATCGGGCAAACCTGTTGGCATCTTCCGCACGCATGCTGACGCCCGGCCTCGGCAAAGGTCTCATAAGTGCCCTGCACGATACCCTGCGTGCCGATGTAAATCCACGACCCAGCAGTCATCTGGCCGTACATCATCAAACCCTTGCGATCGAGTTCGCTGAAGTGGTCCCAATTGGCCCAATGCGGCACGAGGTTGGAATTGGCGATCAGCACGCGGGGGGCATCAGCATGCGTGCGGAAGATGCCAACAGGTTTGCCCGATTGCACAAGCAGTGTCTCGTCTTCCTCAAGATCCTTCAGACCTGCAACGATCCGGTCGAAATCCTCCCAGGTGCGCGCAGCCCGCCCAATGCCGCCATAGACAACCAGCTCATGCGGGTTCTCGGCCACATCTGGATGCAGGTTGTTCATCAGCATCCGCATGGCTGCCTCTGTGGTCCAGGATTTGGTGGTGATCTGATCCCCGGTCGGAGGAAAGATGTCTCTGGTGTTATGACGTGGGTTGGTCATCATGTCCTCCTTTCAGCCAGAAGATGGCCGGAAATGATATTGCGCTGGATTTCGCTGGAGCCCTCGTAGATGCGCATGATGCGCAAATCGCGGGTTAGACGCTCGATTGGAAAGTCACGAATGTATCCATAACCGCCGTGGATTTGCAGAGCCGCATCGGCCACCCGGTCCGCCATTTCCGAGGCATGCAGTTTGGCCATGGAGGCCGCCATGGTGAACCGCGTGCCAAGACTACGCTGACGTGCCGCTTCTTGCGCCATCAGGCGTGCTGCACTGAGTTCGGTCGCCATATCGGCCAGCATCCATGCGATCCCCTGACGCTCACTGAGAAGGGTGCCTCCGATCACACGTTCCTTTGCATAGATGGTCGCCATGTCCAATGCCGCCTGCGCCATCCCGATGCATTGCGCGGCCACTTCGATACGCCCGTTGTCCAAAACCTGCATGGCCGTCTTGAAGCCCCGACCGGCCTCACCCAGCAACGCCTCTTCAGGCAGGTGGCAATCAAGGCTCAGAGAAAAGACATGGCCTCCCTTCAGGCCCATCGTTCGCTCGGCTGGTCCTGCGCTGAAACCATGTGTGTCTTTGGGCAGCACAAAGACGGATATGCCGCGATGTCCTGCCTCAGGATCGGTCACGGCAAAGACCACAATGAAATCCGCCAGGCCGCCATTCGAGATAAAGCATTTGCTGCCCGTCAGATGCCAGCCATCACGGGTCTTCACGGCCCGGGTGCGCATATCCGCCGGATCGCTGCCAGCGTTGGGCTCTGTCAAAGCGAAGGCGCCCAAAGTCTTGCCGGTAAGAGCATCAGGCAGCCAGGTATTTTGCTGGGCCTCTGTCCCGCCTAGCAGGATCGTATCTGTTGCCAGGAAATGGGCGGTCATGGCCGAGGCCGTCGACCCGCAACCCGCCGCCACGATCTCTACCGCCCGAAGCAGCGCCATCGCTGAAATACCCGGTCCGCCAACGCTTTCTGGCAGATTGGCCCCCATCATTCCGAATTCGGCCAAAACAGATAGTTGTTGCGAAACGAAACAGGCCGTTTCGTCCGTCTCTGCCGCCAGCGGCGCGATTTGCGCTGACACAACGCGCTCCAGCATGTCGCAAAAGAGCCGCTCTTCCTCATTGAGCATGTGCCAAGTGTCCGTCATAGGACAACTCCTTTACGCTTCAACTGGGCAAAACCCGCCTCGTCTACACCGCAAAACCGCGTCAGTACATCTTGGGCGTCAACACTCAATCCTGGCGCGCCCTTGCTGGCATGGACTTGTCCGCCATCAAAGCGCACCGGTTGCGGCACAACAGGGCATGTGCCCAGCCGGTCATGGGCTAGCGTCACCACCAGGTTGCGGTCGTGGACATGATTGCTTGCTGTCGCCTCGGAAATATCCCAGATGGGCGCTGACGGTATTTCCGCTTCGGCCAGGGCCACCATGGCGGCCTCGGTGTTCATCTGCTGGCTCCAGGCCTCAATCATGTTCCGTAGTTCGGGCTCATTCTGGGTACGGGCTTCGTCAGAAGCGAAGCGCGCGTCATCCGAAAGCCCCGGCCACCCGATCAATTTAGCCAATCGGGCAAACTGCGCGGATGTCAGCACTGCAATCACCACCTGACCATCCGCCGTGGCAAAACATCCAAACGGCGTTGAAAGAGGATGTCGATTGCCCACGCGTTCAGGCACGGTGTCACCGTAAAGATATAGCGCGTGGCTTGTGGTCAACATGGAATAGAGCGCATCATACATGGCCACATCCAGCACAGTGCCCTGGCCCGTGCGACCGCGCTGCACCAGTGCCGCGAGAATGGCCCA
>JBCAZO010000504.1:0-2358 GCA_038532975.1 Pseudomonadota bacterium | reverse complement strand
CTCCGGAAATCTGCCGACGCGCGGTCGTAGCGCGATGCCGCTCCAGCGAGAAGAAGGCAGGTTTTGTCTTAGGCGGTGAAGCGTGACCCGGATGAGTGACAATGACCCGAACAAAAAAGAACCAGCCTGGCCCACACGCCCAAGCTTAGACAAGCGGCCATTGGCGCAGGCGCAGCGAAAGACAGGTAGTCCGCTGACCTGCCGAGGGACACCTGAGAGCCCACAGTGCATGATGCTGCGGTTTGTCCGAAGGTCAGCTTGCTACGGGTTTTTATCGCTGGTCCGCAAGCGGCTCAATGTGACAGGCGTGACTCCCAAAAAGGATGCAATCAAGTTATGGGGAAAGATGTCTTCATAGCTGAGGAATGATTGGCGAAACCAAACGAGCCGCTCAGCCCCTCCCAGAGCGGCAAGGCACCACTCTCGATCGACCTTTCGGCTTAGCGCGTCCCGCAGAACATCATTTGCCCAGTTTCGGACGGGTTCAGATGAAATCATCCGTTTTGCAAGCAGATCAGTGTCGATCCGTGCAAGCGAGGCATCGGTCGTTGCCACAATGGACACGAGCGACACACCGTCGCGCGTGCGAGCGATATTTGGCGTGACGACACATGGACCCACAAAAAATTCGACACAAACTTCTTTGCCATCTTGGTCACAAATACTGCTCGCCAAGCACCCTTCCAAAAGAATAAATTCATCTGCTTCGGGTTGTTCCTGCCGGGTAAGGTGCGCCCCTTTGTTCAAGCGCCTTCTTTTCCAATCAGATGCAAAACCCTCCGCGCAAGCCATGTCTGACAGCTCAGGTGACTGCGTGAGAAACGTCCGTAAATCCATCTTCGCTTGCCTTATCAAATGATAATGCGGGTGAATTCGTCTGAAGGCATGTGTGGCACAGGTGTAGGAGATTACAAAATGACGAACAGAATGCTGCTAAAACACATTGGAATGATTGCGGTTGGCTCAGGAATGATTGCTGCATTGATCTACTTGCTGATGATCAATGTCACGCTCGCCCATATCGAAATGGTCTCGGGACATGTGCCTTTCGACATGCGTCCCTTCGGCTATGGGCCGACAGAGGCCGCGACACTTCTTGAGGCGCTAGGGGTGGAAGGGCGCAAGTATTACCTCAGTCACCAGATAACCTTGGATACACTATATCCGGCCATACTCGCGTTGACTTTGATCGCCACGATTTGCTGGTTTGGACAACGCATTCCAAACACCAGGCTTCTCCGCTTTGGCATCGTCCTTTCGATTGGCAGTGCTCTGTTCGACTATGTCGAGAACCTTGGTATCGTGGCAATGATTTGGAGCTGGCCAGAGGTTTCTGTTCCTCTGGTGTACACCGTTAGCACAGCCACAATTCTCAAGTCCGTTTCAACAACTGTGGCAGTGCTGTTCCTTCTTCTGGTAGGTTTTATTTGGACCCGGCTATCCAAAAGCAGACCTTCACCCAAAGCTGGGTAACGGCAGCTTCGTCCGCAATAGTGTTGAAGAAGTAGCCGTTTGGGCGTGTGCAGAATGCGGCCTGTATAGGCTGCCGGCTTCCTATCATCCCGTTGGTTTAGGTTCTGGCGCCAGCTTGGCCAGTTTCCTGAGGTTTTGGGCGGTTGCTGCGAGTTGGAACTGTTCATATGCGCCTTTGGGTCCACGGAGCCGCATCATCGGCACGCCGATGTATCGCTTCAGATGGGCGAAGAGCATCTCGACTTTCCGCCTTTGGATGAAGGAAGTCTTGTAGGCATCGGTTTTGCGGATATCGCGCGCGACGTCCCGGGCCGCTTCGTGGACTGACCGCATCACGCGTCTGCCAGGGTTCCCTGGGCAGCATTGCTGCTTCAGCGGGCAAGCATCGCAATCGTGCTTTGAGGCGCGGTATCGGATGAACCCATCTTTCCCACCATTTGCCTTTCGCGGCTTGGAGAAGTTCCGGCGATATGTCCGCGGTTCCCTGTTGCCGGGGCACGTGTAGCCGTCAGTTGCCGGGTCATAGACAAAATCCTCGCGTGAGAATGTGCCGTCGGTGCGTTTCGATTTGTCCCAGACAGGGATGTGCGGGGCGATGCCGCGCGCTTCGACCAGCCAGCCCAGCATCTCTGCTGATCCGTAGCCTGTGTCGCCGACCAGCTTGTCTGGGGTCATGCCAAAGCGATCCGTGATCCGGTCGATCATGCGCCGCGCGGCAAAAGCCTCGGCGGTTCGGATGGGTACCGACGGCTCGACGTCAACGATCACGGCATTATCCAAGTCCACCATATAGTTGGTGGAGTACGCGAAGAATGCGGCACCTCCATCGGCGCCTATCCAGCGCGCCGCAGGGTCGACTGGCGAGATGTATTTGCGGACGACTTC
>JBCAZO010000503.1:0-2358 GCA_038532975.1 Pseudomonadota bacterium | reverse complement strand
CTCAATTGGGGGCAAACCGAGCTCCGAAAACGGGTCGGATTGGCCTGACGCATGCACTCACACCTGCGGGGGGAGTTGCGGCAGAGTTTTCTGTTGCGATGCTGAGTCACACTTGTGCCTACCTGACCTCTGCGGCTGCGGCGGAAGAGATGGATAATGATCTTTTGCGCGCGCGGTCCAGTGGGATGGATGTTGAGATCGCCAACCGGACCGAGGATTTATCGGTCATTGGTCTAATGGGCCCAAAATCACGGAATGTACTTGCGACGCTCACGCAGGATGAGCTTGGGTCGTGGCTGAGTGTTCGTGAAATCACTCTGGCCGGCAAGCAGGTGCGCGCATTGCGCGTGTCCTATGTGGGCGAACTTGGCTGGGAATTGCACGTTGCGCGTGATGAAGCGGTTGCGGTTTTCGAAGCATTGGACGTGGCTGGGCGACCCTATGGCATCGGGCTTTATGGTGCATATGCCGCCAATGCGATGCGGCTTGAAAAGGGCTATCGCGCCTGGGGCAGTGATCTGACCACGGAGCGTAGCCCGCTGGAGGCAGGGCTGGGATATCTGGTGCGCCATGAGGGGCGCGACTTTGTGGGCCGTGACGCCATGCTGGCACGTCAGGAGGCTGCGCCTTGGGACATGGTGCTGCTTGAGATTGAGGCCGGCGACGTGGATCCGTTTTACGCCCATGGCCTGTGGCAGGGCGCGCGCAGTGTCGGCGTTGTGACCTCGGGGGCGTATGGGCACCGCACCGGCAAAGTTCTGGCGCTGGCCTATCTGCGGGATGCCACAGCGAGAGAGGGGTTGAGCGTGGACATTCTTGGGCAAAGACGTGTCGCACGTATTCTTGATCACCCACCCTATGACCCTGAGAATGAAAGGATGAATCAATGATCAAAACCGATTGGTCGATTGAGGCCACCGCGACGCGGCGGGCGCAATACTACGCCGCATCGCAATCGAAGTTCGTCCCTTTCAAAGAGCCGATGGTCTTTAAGCGCGGGTCGATGCAATACCTCTGGGATGCTGAAGATCGTAAATATATCGATCTTCTGGGCATGAATGTCTGCATCTCGGTGGGCCATTCGCACCCCGATGTGGTGGCTGCCGCAACCGAACAGGCGCAGACGCTGACCCATTGCACGACGATGTTCTATCATCCTACGCCTGCGCATCTGGCCGAGGAACTGGCGGCAACCATGCCCAAGGGCGAAGAATGGGTTGTGCATTTCACCAACTCGGGCGCCGAGGCGATTGATTTGGCGATGACCATGGCGCGGACCTATACCGGCAATCTCGATCTGCTCGCGCTGCGCACCTCCTATCACGGCCCGACAGCGGCGGCACAGTCTGTCACTGGCATCGCAGGCTGGCGGCACCCGGGTATGCCGGGCCACGTGGCCTTTGTGCCAGAGCCGAACCAGTATCGTGGGATTTTTGGCGAGAATGTTGGCGCAGCACCGTATCTGGACGAGATCGAGCGCGCGATTGCCACGGCCACCACAGGACAGGTGGCAGGGATGCTAGTGGAAAGCGTGCAGGGCTATGGCGGGATCATCGAGATGCCGCCGGGCTATATGTCGGGTGCAGCTGAACGCGTGCGCGCGGCGGGTGGGCTCTACATTGCCGATGAGGTGCAATCCGGTTTTGGCCGCACCGGGGATCACATGTGGGGCTTTGAAGCGGATAGCATGGTGCCCGATATTGTTGTGATGGCCAAGGGGATCGGCAACGGGTTTCCATTGGGCGCTGTCGTCGCGAAAAAGGCTGTGGCTGCGCCCATGGCCGACAAGTTCATGTTCCACACTTACGGGGCCAACCCAACCAGTTGCGCTGCCGGGCGAGCTGTTCTGGAAGTGATCCGCCGCGATAAGGTACAGGACAACGCACGGGAGGTTGGCGCGGCTTTGCTGGCGCGGCTGCAAGACCTCAAGGACAAGCACACTGCAATTGGCGACGTGCGTGGCCGGGGATTGATGCTGGCCATCGAGATGGTGAAAGACCGCAAGACCAAGGAGCCGGACGAACATGTCACGGCGGCCGTGTTCGAAAAGACCCGAGATGCCGGGCTGATCCTGTCGAAATCCGGTCCGCATCGGTCGTGCCTTCGCATGGTGCCGCCGATGTGCCTGTCGATGGAGGATGTGGATCGCGTGGCCGATGGGCTGGACGCGGCGTTTTCAGGGGTGTGAGGGGAAGTCCGGTATGCGGACTTTTCTGCCGTTCTTCGGAGAGTAGGTCATGACCGCAGTCAGCCCATAGACGACATCCGCCACAAAGTGTTCTTCACTTGATCACGGCAACTTGGCTAGAGCGACATTAGTCGTTCATGCGCCCAGCCAACGGTTGATCGTAGTTTTTT
>JBCAZO010000502.1:0-2369 GCA_038532975.1 Pseudomonadota bacterium | reverse complement strand
GTTGGCCACCTGACCAATCCATCGAAAAGTCTGGGCAGCATGGCCGCAAAAGGCGCGGCTTCCCATCTGGCGACATGGCTCTTCGACCAACAGGTTCGACGCCGTGCAGCCCAGCCAACTATCCAAAAGCCATTCGCTGTAACGTACCGTCGCGTTTCCTCACGGCTCTGAAGAGCGCGCCACCAAGATGTATGAGGATCAGAGCGACCAAGGCTTTCGCCGCGATACTGTGGATCAGGAAACCGATCTTTTCCCAGTGCTCATTCACCGGAGCGATAGCGGGTAGCGTCCAGCGGCCGAACACTATCGTATCTATTCCCGTTGCAGAACTGGCCACCCAACCAGAAAGAGGCATCACCAGCAGCAAAAGATAAAACAGCCTGTGGACCGCTGTGGCGAGCGTGTCTTGCCACGCGACCCCGGATGAAACGGGGTGTGGTGGCCTCGAAAACCGGTGCCAGAGAAGCCTAACAACGATCAATGCCATAACAGCAAAGCCGAGGGTTTTGTGATATCCAAAATACTTCAGCGCAGAAAATGAGAGTTCGGCATTGGCGATCCAATAGCCAATGCCAACCGCGAGAAAGACCAGCAGCGCAGTGACCCAGTGCAGGAACCGGGTCATAGCGCCAAAGCTAGCGGAAGAGTTGCGGATCTTCATGATCAACCCGCGATCTGCATATGGGCGACGATGGACAGCTTGACCTCATCCCCTGCCATGTCAGACCAGCCATCCGCACCGAACGCGGCCCGCGACAGGCTCCCTGTCAGCCGGACGGCAAGACGGCTGTGATCGCCGGCTTCGGTGCCTGCCTGCCGGAACAGTTCTGCACGGAATGTGGCTGGATGCGTCACGCCACGAACAGTCAGGTGGCCATCGACCAAAGCGCGATCACCGTCCCTGCGGAAGCGTGTGCTCTCAAACGTGATGTGAGGGTGCTTTTGCGCCCACAGCACTTTCTTACTCTTCATCCCCTGGCTCGCGAAAGGAAAGCCTGCGCGGGCGCGGGTCACATCGACGACAACCTTGGCCGTACTGTTCTGAAGACGGTCCAAATCCAGGACAATGTCAGCATCGGCCACTGGCATGTTGCCGCGAACTTCGTCTTTGCCAAGGAACCAGCTGAAGCCGACCGAGCTGTCGCTTTTCTGAAGTTGATAGGGCTGCGGCGCCGCAAGTGCGGGCGCGGCAAGCAGAATGACGGTTGAGAGTATGGCCAAGGTTTTCATTTCAATCGGTCCTATGCGGTCTTGCGTTGCAAACGGGGATCATCCCCTTGCTTGGCTAAACGTCTCGCGACGCGGGATTATTCGTTTTGTGGTTTGAAAATGTTTGGTGATGCCGCTGGCTTCGCGGTGTGAAACGCGGAGAAACGGCGCCGAAGCGGCTCCGCAGGACTGAGGAATCTCACATTATTCTGGTGGTTGAGCGGTTTTTCGGTTTTTAGGAAAGGGCCAGGGAAATTCCGACGCCCAAAGCGGTCATCACGCTGGATGATACTTTGGCGTTACCCAATGCCTTGGTGGGGCACTAGACTGCGTCGTCTAGAAGCGTGAAGGTCTGGACTTTCTTGTCTCGGACCAGACCAGAGGCCTTTGCGTCAAACTCGTCGAAATGGTCGGTTCGCAGATGGATCTCAAAGGCCGCGGCATCGGTGTAATGTTCGTAGAGAAAGACCGAAAGCCCGTCATCCGCGATACAGACATCGAACCGATGGCACCCCGGCTCTTGTTCGAGCGAGTTGTTGGCTTGTGCCGCAACCAGCGGCAGGAATTTGGACATCATGTCCGGGTGGATTTCGAATGTGACGCATACGACGTACATTGCTTGGGACCTCCGGTCAGAGTTGGAAAGCCCCGCTGTATTTCTGTTAATTCTTCTGCGGTGCTTGGGCAAGATCTCATACTTTTGAGCTTTATAAACGGTTTGGCTGTCTTGTCTAGTTCGTCGGTCTCATCGGCCATTTGTCGTGGATCAGGGCAGAGAGTTCTTCCGACGCTCCAAATCTGGTTTGTCGATCGAGAAAACTCGTCTTGCGACGAAAGACCCCCGCCCGCATTAGTGCAAATTCATTGCCGCATCCTCGCTGACTTCCGAGGGAACGCCTTTTATCCAGAATTTGAAGATCTTCGGGCAAGGGATCTGTCTAGTACTTGACGGTTTCGGTTCGTTGAAAACCCCGTGCGATTTCGAATAGATGCGCAGGGCCTTGACCCGCTCTCCGTCGTTCATAGGGCCAAACGCGTTCCCTATCATTAGTCTGCCAGAAGGCTCAGAATCTCGTTCGTTACAGCCTTCGAGATCGGATAGCACACGTCTGAACTCCAGACACGGAAGAGAAACTCGGTCTGCGTGTAATGGTTGAAAC
>JBCAZO010000501.1:0-2371 GCA_038532975.1 Pseudomonadota bacterium | reverse complement strand
CAAGGAATTGCGGCGACGTCGGTCTGACATCCAGATCGTGTTTCAGGACCCATTCGGAAGCCTCAGCCCGCGCATGACCTGTGAACAGATCATCGCGGAAGGGTTGAGCGTGCATGGCAATCCCGATGGCCGCCCAGTGCGTGAGTTGGTGGCCGAAGTGCTTCGGGAGGTCGATCTCGACCCCGACATGATGGACCGCTACCCGCATGAGTTTTCCGGCGGCCAGCGTCAGCGGATCGCCATTGCCCGCGCCATGATTTTGCGCCCCAAGCTTGTGGTGCTCGACGAACCGACCTCAGCCCTCGATATGACGGTTCAGGTCCAAATCGTTGACCTGCTGCGCCGCTTGCAAGTGAAATACGGGCTGGCTTACCTCTTCATCAGCCACGACCTCGCCGTGGTCCGTGCCATGAGCCACAAGGTCATCGTCATGAAGCAAGGCGATATTGTCGAATACGGCTCCGCGCAGGATATCTTTGACAACCCGCAAACCGAGTACGCCAAGACGCTTCTGAGCGCTGCACTGGATCTGGCGGTTTAACTCGCCCAAACATTTCTGAACACAGCGCCTTTGATCTGCGTTAGGCTGCGACTCTGACGAAGGAGAAGACGATGTCTGACGCACTGAACGCATTTTTCGATGCATGGTCCGAAACGGACCCGGCCGGACAGCTTATCCTGATCGCCAAGACCGTCGCCGAGAACGCGCGCTACGCGGATCCCAGAACCGATGGCGTTGAAGGCGTGGAAGACATCGCTGCCTATGTGGCGCAGTTTGCACAAATGGCTCCGGGCGCTACCGCAGAGGTGATTGCGTCAGAGACGCGCGACGGCGTAACCCGCGCCACAGTCCGGTTCGCCATGCCCGGCGGGATGGAGCAACTAGGCCAGTATTTCGCAGAAACCGATGCATCGGGCCTGTTGACCCGGCTTGTGGGGTTCAAAGGAACCGGTGAAGGATAATGGACCTGCTCATCTACCTGCCCGGCATCCTTGCGGCCTATGCCATTCTGGTGGTCGGTGCATCCTCGCCCGGTCCGTCCGTGGCCCTGCTCATTGGTATCGCCACTTCACAAGGCCGCGCCCCGGCGATGGTCGCCACACTGGGAATTGCCACGGGCAGCATGGCAATCAATCTGCTGACGATGCTCGGAGTGGGATTGCTCATATCCCAAGCAGCATGGGCCATGACGGGATTGCGCATCATCGGCGCGACCTACTTACTTTATCTGGCCTATAGCGCATTTCGAAAGGCGCTTGACCCGCCCACGCTGACCTCCATAGCCGCGCAAACCAAGTCGATGAGACGCCACTTCGCGACGGGTTTCCTGTTGCAGGTCACCAATCCCAAGGCCATCGCCTTTTGGCTCTCCATCGCCTCAATCGGCGCAGTCGAGGGGGCAAAGCTAGATGTCGTGGCACTTTTTGTCTTGGGCGCTTTCACGATATCCTTTGTCTGCCATGGGGCCTGGGCGCTTGCCATGTCGACCCGTCATATCCGAGCAGCCTATGCCAGAGGACGGCGCTGGATTGAGGCGGCGCTCGGCGTTTTCTTTGTCTTTGCGGCATGGAAACTGGCCACCTCAGAGCGCTGAAACACCCCAGGCTGTAAAGCCAACCGATCACGCGCTGTAAGACCAGTTCACATAAATTGATCAGGCCTGACGCCATCTAAGGGGTTGCTTGGGTTGATTATCCCAAAGGCACAGGTCTAAGACGTGCCATGCAAATCTACCTCCCCATCGCCGAGGTCTCGGTCAACGCATTTCTCCTGCTTGGACTTGGCGGGATGGTCGGCGTGTTGTCCGGCATGTTCGGTGTAGGTGGCGGGTTTCTGATGACACCGCTGTTGTTTTTCATCGGCATCCCACCTGCCGTTGCCGTCGCCACTGAGGCGAACCAGATCGTAGCTTCCTCTTTCTCGGGCGTGCTGGCGCATCTGCGACGAAAGACGGTGGACCTCCGAATGGGCACGGTCCTTCTGATTGGCGGTCTCATTGGGGCCGCCCTCGGGGTTGTGGTCTTTAACTACCTGAAATCGCTTGGACAAGTCGATCTTCTGGTCAAGCTTTGCTACGTGGTTTTCCTCGGCATCATCGGTGCGATGATGTTCGTCGAGAGCCTGAACGCCATTCGGCGCAGCAAGTCGGGCACGCCGCCCAAGCGCAAGAAACACAACTGGATTCACAAGCTCCCCTTCAAGATGCGCTTCCGCACATCGGGCCTCTATATCAGCGTTATCCCCCCGATCATCGTCGGTGTGTGCGTCGGCATCCTCGCTGCTATCATGGGTGTCGGCGGCGGGTTCATCATGGTGCCCACAACCACCTTGGTTGGCATGCCCAACAGGTAAATCATCGCAGGCACCATG
>JBCAZO010000500.1:0-2382 GCA_038532975.1 Pseudomonadota bacterium | reverse complement strand
CATTGCGACATCTGCCGGACAGTCAGGACCGTCTGTCCTGGCTTCCCTTCACCCTGACAACCGTGCTCTTCACGCTCGGCTTCTTCGGGATGGCCTATTCCTTTTATCCCTATGTGGTGCCAGAGCAGCTGACGCTTTACGAATCTGCCAGCGCGCCAGAGAGCCTGTTTATCATTCTTGTGGGCACAGTTTTCGTCCTGCCGATGATCGCGGGATATACGGTGCTGTCTTACGTGATCTTCCGCGGCAAGGCGACAGAGCTGCGTTATGACTGACCCTGTTGCAGCAGCGCTGTCAGAAGCGGATGCGGGAAGCTGCGCGGGATGGTAACGGCAAAGAAGGCCTCGTTGATCCGAAGGTCATGGGGCGCGGTCTGAAGAAGACCATACGCAATCTCATCGGCCAGAACCACCGCGGGTGCTATGGCCAACCCGAAGCCTTCACGCGCCAGAAGGCGGACCATGGCCATGTCATCCACATCGGCCACAACGCGCGGCTCAACACCCAGACGCACAACAAGGCTATCAAAGCCGGAGCGGATGACCGGATCACTGGGAACGATGAGCGGCTCGTTCTTGAGAAGTGATTTGAGGCTGCCGTGCTGCAAACGACCAGGCACCCCATGCAGGCCGACGGGCTGTTCAGATATGCGATGTGCGATGAAATCTGCCCGGGCGTCACGGGCAGGTACCTGTGTGGTGAGGACCACATCGAGTGCAAGGGACTTGAGCATGTCCAACAGTCGTTCGGCATTGCCAGAGGTCAGCTTGATATCGACCTCATCCTGACGGAGCACAGGCTTAAGAAAGGCAAGCTGAAAGTTACGGGACAGGGTTGAGAGTGCCCCAACGCGCAAAGGGGGATGCGTCTCGGTGCTTTGGTTCAGGGTCGCCAAAAGTTCGGCCCCGGTACCAAAGATGCGGTCTGCGTGATCAAGCGCGATGCGGCCCACCTCGGTCAGTTCCAGCCGTCGCCCGATGCGATCAAAGAGCTTGTAACCAAAACGCTCTTCCAGCGCTTTGATCTGAGACGAAAGGGCCGATTGCGACAGGTTCAGACGCTCGGCTGTACGGGTCAGATTGCCGTCATGGGCGACGGCGTGAAAATAGCGTAGGTGATGATAGTTCAAATCACTCATAGTTCTATTAAATAGAACAAAACATCCTAAAAGATATATTTTTTATCTTCTGCACACTGGTCTATCTGCCAATCAACGTGAATTGGAGACAGATCATGCAGATCATAATGGATATCGGCACAACAGTTCTGGCGCAATTGCAGAAGCCCACACTATCTTTCCTTATTGGCGGTATGATGCTTGCCGCTTTAGGCAGCAAATTTGAAATACCGCAGTCAATCTACAAATTCATCGTGATCCTGCTTTTGCTCAAGGTTGGGCTGGGCGCGGGTATGTCGGTGCGCGATGCTAACCTGATGGAGCTTGCGATTCCGGCGCTATGCGCGGCGGTGGCCGGGATCGGAATTGTGGCACTGGGCACGCGCACTTTGGCGCGACTCAACGGTGTCTCGAAGATAGATGGTATGGCCACTGCCGGGCTTTTCGGTGCGGTGTCCGCCTCGACATTGGCGGCGGCCATGGCGATGCTGGATGCGGACGGCATTGCCTACGAAGGGTTCATCGGGGCGCTTTACCCGTTTATGGATATTGCCGCACTGGTCACCGCCGTGGTCCTGGGCAGGATGAGTGCTGAGCGTGCAACGGCACAGAGCACCAGTGCAAGTGGTACGGTCACAATGGGCGGCGGTACGGGCGGTCCTGGTTTCAACATGAACGGCGAACTGGTGCGTGGTATTCTGGTTGATACGCTGCGCAGCCCTGCGATCTCGGCCCTGCTTTTGGGCCTCACCCTCGGCATCTTTGCCAAACCGGATTCCGTCTACGAAAGTTTCTACGACCCTCTGTTCCGCGGCCTGCTGTCGATCCTCATGCTGATCATGGGCATGGAAGCCTGGTCAAGGCTATCAGAGCTACGCAAGGTAGCCCACGCCTACGTACTTTATGGTCTGACAGCACCGCTGGTGCATGGCCTCATCGGTTTCGGACTGGGCCTTGTAGCGCATCATCTGACAGGGTTTTCGGCTGGCGGTGTGGTGCTGTTGGCGGTGATGGCCGCATCAAGCTCTGACATCTCAGGCCCGCCGACAATGCGCGCCGCTCTGCCCGAGGCGAATCCTTCGGCCTATGTGGGGGCGTCTACGGGGCTGGGCACACCGGTGGCAATTCTGAGTATACCGCTTTGGGTCTGGCTGGCTAATCTGGTGATTGGCGTTTAGTCCAGAGTTGCATGGCGGGCTGAAGACCGGTCAGGGGCGCCTGGCCGGTCTCTTGCTTCTGCGCGAACTTAGACCCGCCATAGCAAG
>JBCAZO010000499.1:0-2385 GCA_038532975.1 Pseudomonadota bacterium | reverse complement strand
AGAATTCATTAGGGCGCTTTCGAGTTCGTATTCAACGATTATACTAGGCGTAGGGTGGGGTTCCACCCCACCATCCCAACCTCAACCCTCGCGCCATCGGCGGGATGAAATCCCGCCCTACAACATCAAATCCATGTTCTTCTGAAATCGCGTATCCCGATGCACGCTGGAATAAGGCCACTCCTCTGGCTGCGCGACAAATCCGTGTTTGACCGGGTTCATCCAGCAATACCGGACATGTGCCCAATAATCGGCCTCATTGCGGATGTGATGTTCGTAAAACCGGCGTTGCCAGATCGCGACCTCGCCCTTGTCATGCCGTAGGCCGGGGTTCACCCCGGCATATCGCCCACGTGTGACGGTCGGCAACCGGGTTGGCGGGGTGAACCCCGCCCTACGGAGAGACATCGAAAACCGCGCCTTGATCGCACCCCATCTTGTGGAGAAATCCGCGTCCCCAGCCGGCAAGGTCCAAACCGCATGCACATGATCGGGCAGGACCACCCAGGCATCAATGTGAAACGGACGCTCGGTTTTGGTTTGCCGGACAGCGGCGCGGAGGCGGGTTACCTCATCCACCAGAAGCCATCCGCCACGCTGCCCGAGTGCCACCGTAAAGAACACGGTTGCCCCGGAAATCCTTGGGCGGCGATAGAAGGACATGCGCCTCTATCGCCGAGATCAGGTTAATGGAATGTGAACGGCGCATTCAGTCGAAGCGCCAGGGTGTCTTAACCCCGCCGGACTTCGCGCACCAGCTTTTGCACCTGTTTGACCATCGCATCGCGATTGCCCACCAGCCGTGGATCGCGGCATACGGCTTCGGCAATGCGGATCGCATCCTGTGTGCTGAGCCCGTTGGCCTCCAGTGTTTCAATGAAGATGTCATTGGGCCGGTCCCAGATGACCGCTTCCCACGGGCCGCGGTAGCAGCTGACAAGGACCACGTTGTCCCCATGTGCGCCATGGCTGTGTCGAGTAACGTCATGCGCCTGGGCTCCGCTGGCCAAGGCCAAAAGCGCCGCGCTGGCGGCGAGAGTGCGTTTAGTGCTCATGGTTCCACCCCCCAAGGTGTGTTGTGTGAGTGTCTGTCGTCTCGTGTCACTATGCGATTGGTCCGGGCCAAAATCAAATACTATGCGCCTCATTCTTGCCGTAATTTTGGCGTGATGAACCTGAATTGAGGCGAGGTTGTTCTCGGAGTGCCAGAAACGGACATAGCCAAAAATCTGGATAAACTTCTGCAAATAAAAGAGATATTCGAAACAACATGACTCATAAATTCCTCTGAGGAAACAGTTAGTTTCACAGAAATCTGTTCAATTTGCCCCAATTTCGCCGCAATGTGGCATTGGTAAGAGTAACGTCTTGTTGTGGGGAACAAGCAATATGCAAGTGGACTATTTTACGATTGCCCGTCGTGGGCGTCTGACTGCGCTGAAGGCGCTTGATCGACGGCAGCCTGAGTTGCCTGGTATGTCAGAACCAACGCTGTGGAAAGACGACGCTTTCGCGTCGAATGAGCCTGATTTCGATCTTGGCACAGCGCGGGTTCAAGCGGTCTGAGTATGGACCATCTGAATTCTGCCACGGCCTAGCGGCCACCAACCTCCAAAGGGGCAGACCTCGTAGACCCGGTTCTTGTACAGGAGCCGGGTCGTTTTTTGTGCGCTGATTCGACTATCATCTCGGTTTCGCGGCGTTTGCAGATGCAGAAATCAGAGATTTGAGCCGGTTTTCCCGGATTGTTTTTAAAAGCTCGCGCAACCTAGCTGAAACACATCAGAATTTTGACTTATCCACAGGGAATTCCCGCTGAATATCAACAAGTTATCCCCAAGAAATTTTTATGCTGCAGCGCTTTTTTCTTGCGTGATGGCATGGGTGTCGGTCACCTTTGAATTGTCGCAGAGGTTCTTTCGAGCCAAACCGACGCCGCAAAGGCCCCTCGGGACCTGCGCGGATGGAACCGGAGGTCTTCGGATTTACCGACCATCAGCACAGGTCTAGGAAAGGTTCGCCGGCTCCCTCACACCTTCGGGTGCGTTGGTCATACCGCGTTCCAATCCGGGTCGATGCAGACGGTCAGGGGCCTTGGTTCCTTTTCGTCGCCAAAACTTCTTCGGAGGTTGCGGCAGCCGTAACTCGCGAGAGGTGCGGAACATCTTGGGGGTCGCAAGATGCCCGAGGTTCCTTTGGAGCAATCCAGGGGAGGCTGAAGACCTTTCGAGGTTGGATGCAGCTGGGTCGGAGGCCCTTCGGGGCGGAACATCCGGTTTAAGGCGTCAGGGTGTGGCGCGGGTCGCAAGACCCAAGTCACGATGCAAGGACCGCGTCTGAGCACCTGGCGCCTTTTCTAATTCCTGAACTCTTCCGAGGTATGGA
>JBCAZO010000498.1:0-2412 GCA_038532975.1 Pseudomonadota bacterium | reverse complement strand
CCGTGTTCCCGTCGATTCGAACCGGTTCGATGACCACGCCTTTGTCTGTCAGCCGGTCCATCGTGCCATCAACATCGCGGGCACGACACGCCAGATGCCGCAAACTACAGGCCCCTGGTCGCGATGGTCTTTCGGGGTGTGCGGGAAACTGAATAGCTCACGCTGTCCACCTCCGTGCAGCTTCAGGTCCAACTTCCATGACTGGCGTGCCTTCCGGTAGGTTTCGCGGATCTACTCCAAGCCAAGTGTCTGCGTACAGAACTGTTTGGAACGCTCGCAATCGCTTACTATGATTCCGACGTGGTGAAATTCAAATGCCATTCCCAAAACAAGTCCCTTGTTGCTTCATCGGAAGTTTAACTAGAGCAGAAAATCTGGACCGAGAAGAATGACGGCACGCGTCTTACATGGCAGACGCAATTTCATCCCATCACTCGTAAGACACCAACGCTCGCCCCGAAACACCGCTTCAACACGGTTTCCTGACCTCAGTCCATATCGCAGCATCGGTCACAATGGGGCTCATTGCGATCATCGGATGCGACGCAGCATGTCGGCCTCAGGCAGCGATACTCCCGGAACACTCGGCCCATACCGGTCACTCAACTATAGATCAGAATGCTGCAGTCGCAGCCCGCTTTCCGGACATTCGCCACAAGCCTCAAGTGGCTGGTGCGCACTAATTCAATCGTTCTGGCATCTGCGCAGCGTGGCTCCAGTGCCGGGGTGACTGGCCGTACATCCGCTTGAACTCGCGGCTGAATTGAGAAGAGCTTTGATAGCCCACGTCCCAGGCCGCCTCCGACACGGTCTTTCCTTCGGCGATCTTGATCGCGGCGTTGTTCAGCCGCATCGATTTCACAAACTGTATCGGCGACATTGTCGTGGCTTCCTTGAACCGGCGATGAAAGACCGCGCGGCTCATACCTACATGGCCGGCCATGTCGTCGATCGTGACCTGTTCGTTCAGGTGGTTCGAAAGATATTCGATGGCGCGCGCGATTTCGTTGCCGACACCAAAGGAACGTCTTGCGGCGGCCCTGGCCTCGCCCATGAGCACCGCGTAACACAACTCGCGCAGTCGCCCTGGTCCTAGCACCTCCAGATCAACCGGATTGTCGAGCAGCTCCAGAAGCCGCAACAAAGCCTGCGTGAACCCAGCATCCCAGGAAGCCAATGCCAAAGCCGACGGCGCTCCGCCCCGAGACTGTCTGTTGCCACCGGCGGCGGTCTCTATCTCCATCGTGAGCTCGCGCATCATTCGTGGTTCCAAAGCGATCACTACACCGAGCAGAGGATCCGCTTCGGATGCCTGTGGCGTGCCCGCTTCGACCGGCAGGGTCATTGGGCAGAGCAGGTATTGGTCGCTGCCATAGACGTGGTGCTCACCGTCCAGCACAGCTTTCTTGGTGCCGCTGAGGATGGCCACGACCGTGGGTTCGTAGACGGCAGGGACGCATGGCATGGCCTCGGTCACCCGAAAAAGCTGGACTCCCCTTAGCGCGGTTTCGAAAAGCCCTGCCTCGGGCAGACGGCGCTCGATAAGGTCTTTGATCTGTTCTTTGCTCATGTGCTCTAGCTGGCAGAGGACTTTCATCTTTGCAATGGGGTTGAGACGATTGGGCAAGTAATCGAGAGGATATCGTCTGTTTCTTGGCTCCGACTGGTTCTATCTGTGCTTGCAGACAACGACACCCTAAACCGCCAGCTTGGCCTGGCAGAAGACAGAAAATGGCAGATACGACATTTGGACCCAAAGGTTGGACACCCGAGCGCCTCGGCGACCAGTCGGGCAAGACCTACATCATCACCGGCGCCAACGCTGGCGCAGGCTTTCAGGCCGCGCGCATTCTTCTCAATAAGAACGCCAAGGTGGTGATGCTGAACCGCTCGGCCGAGAAATCCGGGGCGGCGATCGCGGACCTGACACAGGAATTCGGCTCAAAAGCCGATGTGAGCTTCATTCGCATGGACCTGTCCGTTCTGGACAGCGTGCGCGAGGCCGCCAAAGAAGTCCTGAAGGCCGTGCCGCGCATTGACGCGCTGATCAACAACGCGGCCATCGCGCAGGTGCCGACGCGTATTTTGACAGTTGACGGCTTTGAAAGCCAGCTCGGCACCAACCACTACGGGCATTTTTTGCTGAATGGCCTGCTCTTTGACCGCATCGCCGAAAGCAAAGGCCGGATCGTGGTCGTCGCCAGCCTCGGCTACAACCTTGGGCTTAAGACCATCAAGTTCGACGATATGAGCTGGGAAAAGGACTACGGCCCGAACACCGCCTATTCGCAGTCCAAACTGGCGCAGATGATGTTCGCCTACGAATTGCAGGACCGTCTGGCCGCCGCAGAGCGCAAAGATGTCGAGGTTTTCGTCTGCCATCCAGGCTCGTCGGCCACGTCCCTCATCACC
>JBCAZO010000497.1:0-2412 GCA_038532975.1 Pseudomonadota bacterium | reverse complement strand
AGCGCAGCAACCTTCAGAAAACGTCCCATGGTCACCTCCCAGTTAGACCTTCATCAAAGCTCCGCACATATTCGTTGACCTGTCAATTACCCTTTGCGAGAGTCCGATTATGCCCGATGATTATGAGTCAGATAACCGCAGCCTAACGTCATACGTGACATTTCGGCTGGCAAGGACGCAAAACAAACTGAACGCACAGGCCAACCATCTGCTCAAAGTCCATTGCGGCCTGTCGCTGGTCGAATGGCGGATCATCCAGTTGCTGCGACATCTCAACGGCGCTTCGATGACGAAGCTGGCGCAAGAAGTGCAGATGGACAAAGGTCAATTGAGCCGCAAAATCAAGATGATGATCAACAAGGGCCTGCTGTCGGCGACACAGGACGAAAACGATCATCGGAGGCAATCCCTACAGTTGACCCAGTCGTCCCGCCGGATTCTCAAGAAAATGCTCCCCGTCATGCGCAAGCGTCAGGACGGACTGGTCGAGGGGATCGATAAGGATCGCTTGACGGATTTCTTTGACGTTCTGGAACAAATCGACAGCGCCGCAAGCGAGCGCGATTTCTGATGGCCGCAAAAAACCTGCTGATCATCCTGTCGGATGAGCATCAGGCCCGCGCCATGGGGTGTGCCGGACATCCCTTCGTAAAGACACCGTATCTGGACACCCTCGCCGCGCGAGGTATGCGCTTTGAAAACGCCTACACCCCAAGCCCCATCTGCGTCCCCGCCCGGGCCAGCTTTGCAACCGGGCGCTATGTGCATCAAATACGGCTCTGGGACAACGCCATGCCATATGACGGATCGATCCCGGGCTGGGGCCACGTCCTGCAAAAGGCCGGTGTACGGGTCGAAAGCATCGGCAAGCTCCACTATCGCGCCCAAGAAGACCCCGCCGGATTCGACGTGGAACATATCCCGATGATGGTCGCCAATGGTGTGGGCATGGTCTGGGCCAGCGTGCGCCGTGAAGACGAGCGGGTGATTGGAAAGGGCCGCATGTTGGGCAACTATATTGGCCCCGGAACAAGCACCTATACCGATTACGACAGCGCCGTCGTTGAGCGCACGACGGAATGGCTCCGCACCAACGCGGATGAAACGCGACCTTGGTGTCTCTTTGTGGGCCTTGTGGCACCCCACTTCCCGCTTGTCGTGCCACACGAATTCTTTGACCTCTATCCGCTGGCCAGTTTGCCTGAGCCCAAGCTGCATCCGGCAAAGGGTTTCGAAAGGCACCCCTGGGTCGAAAGGCAAAACGCCTTCAACGACAGCGAGGCAAAATTCACCGACGCGGACGAGCGACGCGCGGCGATGGCAGCGTATTACGGGCTCTGTTCGTGGCTCGATCACAATGTGGGGCAAATACTTACAACCCTGAAAGAGAGCGGGCACGCAGACGAAACCGCCATCGTCTACACCTCCGACCATGGAGACAACTTGGGCGCCCGGGGCCTTTGGGGTAAATCGAACCTCTACGAAGAAAGCGCGGCAATCCCGCTCATCATGGCCGGGCCGGGTATCAAACCGGCCAGGGTTACAACGCCCGTCAGCCTGCTGGACGTATCGGCCACCATCGCCGATCACTTCGGGGCCAGCATCGACGCTGCTGCCGGGGTTCGGACCTTGGGCGATATTGCCGCCAACCCTGACCCCGATCGCGTTGTTTTCAGCGAGTATCACGCCGCCGGCGCGGTTTCGGGCGCGTTCATGGTTCGAAAGGGCCGCTGGAAACTGATCCACTACATCGGCTTCGAGGACGAGCTGTTCGATCTGCGCGATGATCCCGAGGAAACCACCGACCTCGCCAAACAGCCGAAATACAAGGCAGTGCTGGCCGACATGTATGTCGAACTGAGGCGCATCTGCGATCCAGCGGCAACCGACCGGCAGGCATTCAATGATCAAGATGCTCTGATTGAACGCCATGGCGGTTTCGAAGCCGCGATGAAGCTGGGGGCGCCGGGTGCAACGCCCCCGCCTGCAACCGAAAAAGAGACATGCGGCTGATCATCCTCGGATCCGGTTCGCCCGAGGCCTATGCGCGCCGGGCTTCAAGCGGTTACCTGGTCGAGGTTGGAGGCGACAAAATCCTCTTCGATTGCGGCGGCGGTGTCTTTGATAACCTCCTCCGTGTCGGTCTGCGACCGGCAGACATCACCCACATCGTGTTCAGCCATCTGCATTCCGATCACATGATGGATTATGCCCGCCTCATCCACGCCGCCTGGGATGAAGGCGGACGCAGGATCAAGGTCTACGGTCCCGCACCGATCGCCGAAATCACAACCGGGTTCTTCGGACCCGATGGTGTCCTATCACACGATCTTCGCGCGCGCACCGAATTGGGCCCCAGCCAACAGGTGTGGCTGGACCGCGGCGGCACGCTGCCCCGGGCCAGGCCCGGGG
>JBCAZO010000496.1:0-2418 GCA_038532975.1 Pseudomonadota bacterium | reverse complement strand
GACTTGCTCAGGGCAATGTCCGACATAGGTTCTGCATCCAAATTAGTCGGACCAGGTTTGCGGCTGATCCGTGCCCACTTAGCAAAGATTATCTCACGTGCGCGGCTGTCCCAAGAACGGTCGCCCGACTCCATTCTACAGGCGGACTAGCTTTTCGTAACCTTCCGCGATGTCTCGGGTCAGTGTGCCGACTTCGAAGTTGTAGTCGCCAATTTGTCCGACAGGCGTGACCTCGGCCGCCGTGCCCGTCAGCCAGCATTGCTCAAAGCCTTCCAACTCTTCGGGCATGATGTGCCGCTCGTGTACCTTGACCTGCCGATCCGTCAGCATGCCGATAACGGTCTGTCGGGTAATTCCGTTCAAAAAGCAATCTGGGTCAGGCGTATGAACTTCGCCGTCTTTCACAAAAAAGATGTTGGCCCCGGTCGCCTCGGCAACATAGCCGCGATAGTCGAACATCATAGCGTCTGAGCAGCCCTTTGCCTCCGCCGCATGTTTAGACATCGTGCAGATCATGTAGAGGCCAGCCGCCTTCGCATGTGACGGAATCGTTTCGGGCGAGGGCCGTTTCCATTTCGAGATGTCGAGCTTGGCGCCTTTCATCTTTGCATCGCCATAATAGGCGCCCCACTCCCATGCAGCGATGGCAAGACGAACGGGGTTGCGCGCAGACGCGACACCCATATCCTCGCCCGCACCGCGCCACGCCACAGCACGCACATAGCCGTCGGTCAAACCGTTGGCTTGCAGGACCTCGATCTTGGCCGCTTCGATTTCATCAACGGTCCATGGGATCTCGAAGTCGATCATCCGCGCGGAAGCATGCAGGCGTTCCGAATGCCTACGAGACTCAAAGATCTTTCCTCCATAGGCTCGCTCGCCCTCGAAGACGGAAGACGCATAGTGCATGGCGTGCGTCAGGATGTGCACGTTGGCATCGCGCCATTCGATCAGCTTACCATCCATCCAGATCTTGCCGTCGCGATCATCATATCCAGTCATCGCTTCCTCCCATTTCGAAAGTTGCGCCATAAGGTCCGAAACGGACATAAAGTTGCGCAAATGCTGCGATTCGATACCGCTTCACCCTTGGAATGTCAACAAGGCTGACGTAAACTGGCGCGAAGACAGGCCGAGACAGAGGGAAAAGATGTCAGAAAGCCGATCCGGGATCAGCGGCGAAAACCTGTTGTTTTTGACCGACGAACAACTGCGGCAGGGGATCGAGGCGATGTTCTTTGCCTATCGTGGCTTTACTGCCGATCCCGACCGCATTCTGGCGGGGATGGCATATGGCCGGGCGCATCATCGAGCGATCCACTTCATCAACCGTGCGCCGGGGACAACAGTCAACAATCTGCTGAGCATCCTGGGCGTCACCAAGCAATCCCTGAACCGCGTCTTGCGCACGTTGATCGCCGACGGTTTGGTGGAAAGCCGGGTGGGCCAGTCCGACAAGCGCGAGCGTCATCTGTATCTCACTGATGACGGGCGCGCGCTGGAACAGAGACTTTCCGACGCGCAGCGGGCTCGTATGCGGGCTGCGTTCCGCGATGCTGGCCCTGAGGCCGTAGCGGGCTTTCGCACCGTACTTGAGGCAATGATGGACGCCGAAATGCAGCGCACGTATACCCGTCTGAAGGAGACGGGTGGATGACTGATTTTGATACCCATTTATTGATTGTCGATGACGATGAGCGGATCCGGGTTCTTTTGCAGAAGTTCCTGATGCGGAATGGATTTCTTGTCACGGCCGCCCGCGATGCCGCCCATGCGCGCAGGGTTCTGGAGGGGCTGGATTTCGACATGCTGATCCTCGACGTCATGATGCCGGGTGAGGATGGTTTGAGCTTGTGCAAAAGCCTTCGCGAAACCAAAACGATGCCGATCCTGCTGCTCACAGCCAAGGGCGAAACCGAGAACCGGATTGAGGGGCTTGAGGCCGGAGCGGACGATTATTTGGCTAAACCGTTCGAGCCGAAAGAGCTGTTGTTGCGGATCAACGCGATCCTGCGCCGCGTGCCCGAGACACCCGCTGTTGAGGCCGCGCCAAAGATTCTAAGCCTTGGCCCCATACGCTATGATATGGAACGCGGAGAGATGTGGCAGGGCGAGGATCTGGTTCGATTGACCGCCACCGAGATGCAGTTGATGAAGATCTTCTCCGCCCAACCCGGAGAAGCGATCAGTCGTGCAAAGCTGGTCGAGGATCTGGGCCGTGACCGGGGCCAGGCACAGGAGCGGGCTGTCGACGTCCAGATCACGCGTCTGCGGCGGAAGATTGAGGAAAATCCGAAACAGCCCCGTTACCTGCAAACCGTGCGCGGCGCCGGGTACATGTTGGCACCTGACTAAGACTTGGGAAACAGGGGTTAGGTGATGAAAACAGCGTTGATATCGCACTCGGATTTTCTGTAG
>JBCAZO010000495.1:0-2421 GCA_038532975.1 Pseudomonadota bacterium | reverse complement strand
CGGAAGTCACCTGGCCGCCGTCTTTGGAAGAGCGGCTATGGTTGCCGGACATCGCCGACCGTCACGTTCTGGCCGCTGCCATAGCCGGGTCGGCAGATATGATCCTGACGGTGAACGCCAAGGATTTCCCGCGCCACATCCTCGCCGAAGAGGGCATCAGCCGGGCTGATCCGGATGGGTTTCTCATCGGGCTTTACGAGGCGCAGCCGGATGTGATCCGTGACGTCGCGCAAAATGTTCTGACCAAGGCAAGGGCATTGTCGCAGGATGACTGGCAGATGCGGCCGCTTCTGAAGAAGGCGCGCCTGCCGCGGTTGGGCAAAGCTTTGGGCAACGGTTAGGCCTCTAACCAGCGCTGCTCCAGTTTTTCGATGGCGGCAATCCGCTCCGGCGTCTTGGGGTGGCTCATCAGCCAGGCGGGCATCGCGCCTGAGCGCGCTTGAGTGAGTTCTTCCAGCTTGTTGAAAAGCGTTTTTTGCGGATCAGTGCCAATTCCGGCCTTGGTCAAAAGGGCGGCGGCATAGGCATCCGCCTCATACTCATCGCCGCGCGACAGTCGCGCCGCCAAAAGCGTGGTGAGCATGTTGGCAATCCAAACCCCGACGCCGGGAATAAACCGCGACAGGATCATTGCAAGGGCTGTGCGCAATGCGTTCTGTCCGGAAAAGTCGATCATGCGACGGCGCGAATGCCCGAGGGCCACATGGCCCAACTCATGCGCAATCACGCTTGCTAGTTCCTCGGCGCTGACCTCGCCGTTCTGGTATTTGCGATAGAAACCCCGAGTGATGAAAATCCGCCCATCGGGTGCGGCCAGACCGTTCACCGGATCAATCTCATAGATATGCACCTTGACCCGATCCAGATCGAGCGCGCGGGCCATTTTGTCGGTCAGGCGTTTGAGCTTGGGATCGGCCAGTTCGGTGGACCGCTCATCGAGCTCACGCGACGTGCGCCAGACCGAAAACCGGTACATCGCCAGCGCGTAAAGCACGGCCAGAAGGATCGGGAAAAACTTAATCATGGTGAAGATATGGGGCGCAGGTCAGGGACTGACAAGCGTCAAATCGACAGGTTCAATGCGTGGCTGACACCAAAGTTTCATTCTGCGCGACATGTCGTCTTGCCATCCGCTTGCACTTGGGTCCGTTCGCGAAATCGCGTGCGGGTGCCATGTTAAACTGGCCATCCGCCAGTTCGGGGAAAATCGTATAAATCTCTGCACGTGCCTCATCCGACACACCATTCAACGCGACAGGCCCCATGAACAGGCTTTCGCATTCTGCTCCTTCGGCAAAGAGCACATGATGCTCATCCAGAAGCACATGATAATACGTCACTTTTGGCTGCTGCACCTGCTCAATGCCATCAACCGCGGCGAGCGCACGCACAGGTGCCAGAATTTCATCGCATCCAAACATGTGGCGTGCAATGCTGGATCTTACCAGAATGCGGTGAAGCGGTGAGACAAAGAGATTGCGCTCTGGCAGTCCCTGGCCCAATGCACCCTTCTGCACGCGGTAGGGATAAAGATGCGGCTGTTCTTTGAGTTCTGCCGTTCCAAGTGTGCGATGACCGATCCAGCGAATGGGTTGCGCACCGTTGTCCTTGGTTAAAACAAGATCACCAACTTTCAAGGTTTCAATCGGGCGGGGCCCGCTGTCGGTTTCAATCAGCGTGCCTGCAACAAAGCAGGGCGGGCTTGGCTGTCCGGGTTCCGGCGTGGCCTCCTGGAAATCACCATTGGCATCGCGGCGAAACGCCGTGCCATTGGGCGCGCCGCTGGTGAAGGTTTCGCCGCCCATGTCAATTGTACCGGTGAACCCGGCCGGTGGCGGAAGAAGCACGGCATTTTGACCGTAGGAAAACGAGATGAACTCGCCTGTGTTGGTGTCCAACAGGTAAATCGTGTCGTTCCGGGTGCCTTCACCGTCCTCCAGAAACCCCTGGTTTGAATTGTTGTCCGGCAAGCCTGCGTCATAGAACCCGTCCGGCTCGGCCCCATCATATTGACCAACGACAGTGGCGGTGCCATTTGGCCCAAGATCGTCGCCTGCATTGAACTCAAAGAGCAGACCGCGCTTCGCGCTCCAGATCTGGACACCGTCAAGGTCTATATTGACGCCGCCGACGGTCTGGATTTCGATGAACTCATCGGCTTTGTTCGCGCCGCCGTCGCCGTCCGTATCAAAGGCATTGCCACCAGCATTGTCAGCCAGAAATTCGCTGAAAAACAATCCATTAGAAAGTGTAACTGCCATATCTCGATACTCGGTTTTTGCCTGTTGACTTACTCGACGAATGTCCAGTTACTCAAATATTATGTCCAAAATTAGCAGTTTGTTAGCAATGTTTAACGCCGGAGCGCGCATGGGCAGGTCTTTGCGACACCGTGCTTTGCCTGCGTCACCGCACCAAAAG
>JBCAZO010000494.1:0-2424 GCA_038532975.1 Pseudomonadota bacterium | reverse complement strand
CAAGGCCGGTCCTAGGTCGGTTTCCACAGGACCGATCACGTTGCCAGTGAGGCCTGCAAAGACGGCCTCAGCATTCGCGCCAAGGTCACGCGCAGTTACAACGCCCATATCCGTATCAGAGAGCTGCAGGCCCCGCTCCGCCACAAGATCCGAGAAGCTGACAGTGCCAATGGCGACACGCTCTGCTGCCGTGGCTGCGTCATCCTCGGATGGGAAGACCAGCCGATCTACCATGCGCCGCTCTGGCTGATTGAACTCCTCGAAGCGCTCTTCATACGCGTCACGCAGCGATTGATCGTCAATCTCGACTGTGTCCACAATCATCTCAGGCGTGAGCAAGGCATAGGTGATGCGCTTGGATTCCGGGCGCGTGAAGAGCGCGGCGTTTTCCTGATGATAGGCTTGCAGGTCGGCTTCACTTGGCTCCGGTACGCCAACTTCTAGGTCGTTGCGAGTCTGCAGGCTCCATGTGATGGCACGACGTTCGCCCAGATAGGCGGAAAGCGTGTCGCCATAGGCATCCGGAAGCGTCACGCCAGCCAGAACAGACGCCTGCAAGAAGCTTCGCGCGGTGTCGCGGCGCATGCTTTCCTCAAAGTCGCGTTCTGACATGCCCGCCTGTTCGAGCGTAAAGCGATAGGCTTCGCGGTTGAATTCACCATCGCCGCCGCGGAATTGCGGCATGGCGAGGATTTGTTCTCCAATGGCCTCATCGCCCACAGACACTCCGCTTGAAATCATCTCGTGGTCAAACGCCGCCTGACTTATAAGCTGGGAAAGAACCCGTTCCGGCACACCTTCGGCACTAGCCTGAATAAAGCTGACAGGCTCTCCGCGGCTGGCTTGCAGCGCGTTGATTTCCTGCTGCAACCCGCGAAAATACTCATCAACCCGAATATCCGCCTCGCCAACCTTGCCAACGCTGCGCAATGTGCCCGAGAGGCTAGTGACGCCAAAGCCGCCAAGGCCCAGGATAAGCAGGCCCATGAGAATCCAGACCAGCGGTTTGGTAATACTTTTCGATGCCATGCTCTTCCTCGCAAATGACGGTTCGTGCGTCAGATTGACCGTTTATCTATTCGGTCTCTCAGGCTTGGGCAATAGGCCAGCGCAGCGCGGCGAGACGATCAAAGAGCACACCGACCTCAGTGCGGTTCACATTGGCGAATGCAATGCGGAACTGGCGTGCGCCATCTGGGTTGCCTTCGGGCTGAAACATCGTGCCGGGCAGGGCGAGCACGCCAGCCTCTTGCACCAGCTTTGGCGCAAGGTCCTTTGAGGAGCCTTCAAACGGATGCTGCATATAGGCAAAATAAGCTCCGCACCCCATAAGGGTCCATCCCGCGTCGGCGAGTTTGGGCATATTGTCCTCAATGGCGGCGCGCCGGTCGAGGATTTCGTCCCGCTCCCCGGCCAGCCATTGGGACAGGTTCTGCATGCCCCACAGCGCCGCGATCTGGCCAAGCTGGTTGGGGCAGATCGTGACCGTGTCGAGAAATTTTTCGACCTCGGCCAAGAGGCGTGTGCTGGCGACCATAGCTCCAACGCGGTGGCCGGTTAGACGGTATGCTTTGGAAAAGGAGTAAAGCTGAATCAGCGTCTGGTCCCAGTCAGGTTCCTGAAAAAGCTGGTGCGGCGCACCGGTTCGCGCATCAAAATCGCGGTATGTCTCATCGACGATGAGGGCAATGCCGTGCTTCTGTGCCAGTTTGAAAAAGGCCATAACAAGATCAGCGGGGTATTCCACGCCGCCGGGGTTATTTGGCGTCACGAGAACAATGGCTTGGGTGCGGTCGGTAATCAGGGCTTTGGCCTCATCCGGGTCGGGCAACAAAGCGGCATCAGTGGGCAATGGAACGGCACCAACGCCGGCCATATCAAGCCACATTTTATGATTGAAATACCAAGGGGTTGGCAGAATAACTTCATCCCCTTCTGAACAAAGGGCCGTGATCGCCGCGCTGAAGGCCTGATTACAGCCTGACGTGATCGCAACCTGATCGGGAGACACATCCGCGCCGTATGCGCCACGCCACTGCTGTGCAACTTCGGCGCGCAGATCACGGCGGCCAAGAACAGGGCCATAGAGATGCGCCTCTGGGGTATTGAGCGCGGCTTCGGCGATCACCTGCCGCAGAGCCTCGGGGGGCGGGTCGACCGGCGCGGCCTGACTGACGTTGATAAGAGGCCGGTCTTGGGTGAACTGCACGCCGTCAAGCCAGCGCCGCGCCTCCATCACAGGGGGCGAAAAGGTTGTTTGCGTGCGGGAAAGATGGCTCATATCTCAGGTCCCCCGATAGGGTTCGACATATTGCAGGGCCATATCCCATGGAAAGAAAATCCAGGTGTCCTGGCTCACTTCGGTGATGAAAGTATGCACCAGCTCACGTCCCTTGGGTTTGGCATAGACCGTCGCCACATGCG